>CANHGA010000058.1 GCA_947460085.1 Synechococcaceae cyanobacterium | reverse complement strand
AAGGGTGAGGACCCAGAAAAAGTGCTGGAGGCACTTTCACGTGGCTTGACTCAAAAGATGCTGCATGGCGCTATGGCAGAACTGAGAGAAGCAGATCCTGAACACGCAGCTCCAAGCCCAGCCTTTCAAAGAAGGTGAGCCCCTCGGACTTGGGCAGCTCGAAATAGCGCACCCGGATTCCTTGCTCCACCAGGGAATCGCGGAAGCTGCGCATGGCGACGAAAGTGTGCAGCAACCTCAACTTGTGATATTGGTAGGCCGAGGCAACGCCGAGGTCTTCCACCATGACCACGGTGTCTTGGGGGGCAAGCTGGAGCCCAGGCCCCGTCTGCCATTGGCGATAGAGCTGGTTGCCCAGGATCAGGGTTAGCGCCATAGCTGCATGTGGCTTCCATCGGGGTCATAGCGCTGGGCCTGCCCCTCGAGATCAAAGCGCCTGGGCGAGCCCCCAAAGCTTCGAGGATCTGAACCCCCTCCGGCCAGGTAGGCCCAATTCCCCGTATTCAGGGCTGGATCGGCATCGATCAACATCCACTCGAAATAGCGGGCCCCCCAGGTCCAGGGCAATCGCAGGCTGTTTACGAAGTGGGAGGCCACCCACTGCCTGCCGCGGTTGGAGAGGTACCCCGTGGCATTGAGTTCGCGCATTTGGGCATCGATCAGCCCATGGCCGCATTCGGCCCGGCTCCACCGCCGGAACAGCTCTTGATCGGGGTTGGCATTGGGCAGGCGGCCCTGGATGCCCGATTCGCTGTGGAAGGCCTCGCCATGGGCCTGCTCCGACCACAGAAAAAATTCCCGCCAGAGCAATTCCTGCCTCATCCAGTCGCAGCCTTCGCTAGGCCCAAAGATGGCCTGGTGGGCCTCCAGGGCGTGCCAGATCCGCCGCACCGACAGGCTGCCGTTGGCGAGAAAGGGTGAAAATTTTGAGGAAAACTCGCTGCCCACCAACTGGTTGCGGCGGGCCTTGTAGGTCTTCAGGCCATCGGTATCAAACACATAGTGCTGCAGCCTGGCTAAGGCGCTGGCTTCGTCGCCGCGAAAGGGAAAGGCACTGCGCGGATCGCTCCGATAAGAGCCCCGATCAGTCTCCGGGGCTGGCGCCGGCGGGCCGGTCGATAGGTCCCGGAACGTCTCCAATTCCCCCGCCGACCAAGGTTCCAGCCCGTTGGCGGGACCTGAGATCTCCGGTTCAGGCAGGGGCGGTTCGGGGGCGCCCTGAATCAGCCGCCGGAACTCCCCAAAGACCCTGGGAAACTTTGCTTTGCTCGCGGGCCAGTCGGCAAACAGCCGGCTTTGCTCGCCATAGAGAACGGCATCCGGCTGCACCAGGGGCTCCAAGACCTCCAGGGCCGCTGCTGTTGGGAGGCCGGGGAAGCAAAGTAGGGGGATCCCCAGGGCTTCGGTGCGGGCGTGCAGGGCACGCAACGCGTCGTCGTCGAGTTTGCGTTGGTGGGGCCCCCTGAGGCGCTGGCCCTCCGCCCGCGCTGCGAGCACCAGCAAGCGCCCGCCCTGGTGGCGCCGCACCAAGGCAAGTGCTTGATGCAGCACGGGTTGGTCGTGGAGGCGCCATTGGCCCTCCAAGGCCACCACGACCGTGAAGCCGCCTAACATTTATCCAGTGATTCTTGGGATTGAAGAGCTCTCATGCGTTCCCTGTTTTCTTGCCTGATGCTTGCGGCCACGGTCGCCTTGATCGAAAGCCCTGCCCAGGCCCAGCGGGTTGTGCCGAAGCTTGGCACGATTTGCCCCATCGGCTATGTGGACACCCTCAACGGCAAATGCAGCACCCTGGGCTTGGCCTACTACACCGTTCAGCCCACCAATGGCAACGCTTGCCCATCCGGCTGGATGAATGTGGGTGGTGGCTATTGCAGCAAGAAATAGGTTGAGGGGGCTTGAAGACCAACCTAGAAACGCCGCCGCAACTGACCCGTTGCCAGTTGCACCTCGCGTAAAAACAGCACCACGGCGACCATCAGGCAGGCCATAGCAAGCACAAACAAGGGCACCACGATCAGGGCAAGATCAATCGCTGCGACTGCGCTCACAAACACGATGGCCACCACCAGGGCCACCAGCAGGATGGTGACGGTGGCGAACTCAATCGCCTTCATCACCAGGCCGATGCGCTTCTTTTGAATCTGCAGCTCCAGCAGGCAATCCCGATTGCTGCTTTGTGAAGCCCCTTCCTGCAGCCGTCGTGCCCGATCAATGATTCGGTTGAGCCGGTTGGTCAGCACATTCAGTAAGCCGCTGATCCCCGCCAGCAAAAAGACTGGCGCCACCGAGAGGTGGATCGCCCGGGCCAGCCCCTCGACGGGGGCGGTGGAAACCAGGGCCACAGGATGCACGGTCGGTTCGGCCAAAGTGGTTCCGAAAACCTACCCGCGCTGGAACGCCTCCATGACCCGCATTCAATGCCGCTACCAAGGTCAGTTGCGCTGCCTTGCGGTTCATGGCCCATCGGGTTCCGAACTCGACACCGATGCCCCCATCGACAACAACGGCAAAGGCGAACGGTTTTCACCCACCGATCTCATTGCTACGGCCTTGGCGAATTGCATCCTCACGGTGATGGGGATCGTGGCTGAGCGCCACGGCCTGGCCTTGGAGGGTGCCGAGGTGCGCGTCGAAAAGACGATGACCTCTGGAGCGGTGCGCAAAATCGCCCTGCTTGAGGCTTGGATCAGCCTGCCAGAGGGACTGGAGCCCCAACAGGTGGCCCTGCTGCGCCGTAGTGCCGAGGGTTGTCCCGTGAAGGCCAGCCTTGAAGGGGCCGTGCCCATGACCTTGCATTGGGTTGATTTGTCCACCGTTGATTTGTCGCCCGTAGATGGCTGATTCCCACCAGGGGCCCCTGCAGCAGCTGCGGGCCTATCTGCACACCACCCAGCTGCTGGGATCGATCCATAGCGCCCTCTACTACGACCAAAACACCGCCATGCCCGCCGCGGGGGCGGATTGGCGTGGCGAACAGCTGGCCTGGCTGGCCCAGCAACTCCATGGCCGCCAGAGCAGTGGGGCCTATGCCGACTTGCTCGCCGCCGCAGAAGCGCAATGGGATGGCACCCCAGGCCCCATGGGCCGCAATCTCCAGTTGCTGCGCCAGGAATTTGAACGCCAGCACCGCCTGGATGCCGCCCTGGTGGGCCATATCGCCCAGGCCCAGGCCCAGGGCTATGCCCGCTGGCAGGAGGCCAAGGCCAAGGGCGATTTCAGTCTGTTTGCCCCTTCCCTTCAGGAGCTGGTGGGCCTGCGGCAGGAGCAGGCCCGCCAGTTGGCCGAGCCCCGAAGTTGCTGGGAAACCCTGGCTCAACCCTTTGAGCCCGACATCAGCAAGGCGCGGCTGGACGCCCTGTTTGCCCCCTTGCGCCATGAACTTCCGGCCCTGATCGAGCGGGCCCGGTCAGCGGCGAGCAGGCAGCCATCGACTGCGTGGGATCTGCCAGAGAGCAGTCAGCAGAAGCTCTGCCAGGACCTGTTGAACGGCTGGGGTTTTGATCCGAATCGCTGCCAAACCGCGCGCTCGCCCCATCCCTTTTCCTGCACCCTGGGTCCGGCGGATTTCCGCATCACCACCCGGGTGGTGGCGGGCCAACCCCTCTCAGCCCTGCTGGCCACGGCCCATGAATGGGGCCATTCCCTCTATGAGCAGGGGCTGCCGCGCAGCGGCGACCACTACTTCCCTTGGCCCTTGGGGGATGCCACCTCCATGGGGGTGCACGAGAGCCAAAGCCTGTTCTGGGAATGCAGGGTGGGGCGGAGTCAGGCCTTTGCCCAGCGCCTGGAGCCTTCGATCGCCGCAGCTTGGAACCTGGCGAACCCAGAGGGTGGGGCGAACCCTGGCTCTAGCCCCTGGCGCAACAGCCAGGGCTTCTGGCGCTGCCTCAATCCCTTCGAACCGGGAATGATTCGGGTTGAGGCCGACGAAATCAGCTACTGCCTGCACATCCTGCTGCGTTACGAACTCGAGCTCGCCCTGCTGGAGGGGGATTTGCCCGTGGCGGAGCTTCCAGGCCACTGGAACCGGCGCATGGCCGAGCTCCTGGATCTGCGCCCTGCCCATGACAGCGAAGGCTGCCTCCAGGACGTGCACTGGAGCGAGGGCCTGTTTGGTTATTTCCCCTCCTATGCCCTTGGCCACCTGATCAGTGCCCAGCTGGGCGAGGCCATGGAACGGGACCTCGGCGGAGCGGGCTCCATCGAAGCGCGGGTCGCCAAAGGGGATGGGGCCAGCCTTAAGCAATGGCTTGCGGAGCACGTCTATCCCTTGGGCCGGCAGGTCAATGGCGAAGAGCTGGTGAGGCAGGTGAGCGGCCAGGATCTCAGAGCCGAACCCTTCCTGGCCTATCTCAGGGCCAAGTTGGAGCGGTTGGTGGCTCCTTAGGATGCCGCGGCGCAAAAGCTTCTTTTTTCATGGCGAATATCGACCACGCCCCCAGCCGCACCATGCTCAACCTGCTGCATGTGCTGCCGGCCTTCGCCGATGAAGCGGAATTGCGGCTCAACACGATCGTTGAGCTCAACTCCATGACGATCAACAAGTACGAGCTGATCACGGAAACCGGCCACCTCAAGCTGGATCGGGTGGGCTATTCCTCCCTGTCCTATCCCTTTGCCTATGGATGCATTCCCCGCACCTGGGACGAGGACGGCGACCCCTTGGATATTGAAATCGTTGGTGTCACCGAACCCCTGGTGCCCGGATCGATTGTGGAGGCCAGGATTATCGGCATCATGAAATTCGACGATGGCGGCGAAGTGGATGACAAGGTCATCGCCGTGCTCGCCGATGACAAGCGGATGGACCACATCACCAGCTACACCCAGCTTGGCGACCATTGGCTCAAGGAAACCCAGTACTACTGGGAGCACTACAAGGATCTCAAAAAGCCCGGCACCTGCAAGGTGAATGGCTTCTTTGATTCGGCTGAGGCCGTCAAGATCATTAAAGATTGCGAAGGTCGCTATTTGGCCACGATCGAACCCCAGCTGGTCAACTAACCCAGGATCTCAGTCTTTCGGGTTTGACCTCTTCGCCAACGGCAAAACTGTTCAGCGAAAAACAGTCAAATGGCAAAATTGTCAAACCCGAAAGACTTTCTGTAGATCAGCGGCGGAACCCGTTGCAATTGGACGTTCACTCCCTACGGTTGTGACCCAAGGGCTTGCCGATGTCCACCCCCCAAGCTCGCCAACTCGACCAGCTGAACAGCACGGCGCTGAAGTGGGCCAGTGATGGGGAGCTCTCGGCCCTTGATCTCGAGCGGATCATGGCCCGGTTGGCCGACGTTGATCCGGCCCTCCAAGGGGTCCGCGATCCGGGCCACGGGCGTGCCCCTGGCAACAATTGACCCAGATTGAAGAATCAAACCCCTTCAAGAACCAAACCCCTCTAAGAGCACAAGCTCTCGAGTTTGTCTGAATCTTCGGTCTCCTCGTCATCTCTGGGTCCCTCTCCATCCCTGGGCTCCTCCCCGACGGGATGCACGGTTCCGCCGGGTTGGGTGAGATGTTTGGCCAGGGCCCTCGATAGGCCATCCCGGCTGGCGACGCCCCGCAAGGCTGAGAGGGGAAGTCCGCCGCTGGGTAAACCGTGGGGCAGGGCTCCCGCCACACCGGCCGGGACCGCAAAGATCGGCACTTGGCGGAGTCCGTTCGGGCTGAGTTGATCTTCCAATTGGGCCAGATGGGCCGTTTCGGGCAGCCAAACCAAATCTCCTCGGCGGCAGGCCTGGAGGGTGGGGATGGCCGTTGGCTCTTGGGCCGTTGGTTTTTGGCCCGTTGGTTTTTGATAGGGGCCGGCAGCTTGGTAGGCACTCAGCGCCCGCTGCAGATCGGGCAGGGTCACCAGGCCTAGGACCCAGGGACCATCCGCCACCACCAAACAGTGGCCATGGCTTTCGACAAGTTGGCCAAGGGCTTCATGGGCAGGCAACGCAGCGGGGAGGACCAGGGGGGCTTCCGGCTCATAGGCATCCCGCACGGACAAGGCGGTGAGTTGGCGGCGCCGCTTCTCTTCCAGGAGATCGGGACCCAGCAGGCCTGGATCGGCCAAACCCTGCCAGCGCTCGACCAGGGCCGCACTCAAACCTGCGGCGGCCATCAGGGGCAGCACAATCCGAATGTCATGGGTGAGCTCAAACAGCAGCAGCAGGGCCGTGAGCGGGGCCCTCGCGCTGCCCGCAAGCACGGCGGCCATGCCCACCATCGCGTAGGCCGGCGGCTCGGCCACCGGCAAATGCAAGCCGCTTTCACCCAGTAATTGGCCATAGCAATTGCCGAGCACGGCTCCTAAAAACAGTGAGGGGGCAAACCCGCCCCCCACAAAGCCGGTGGCGTTGCTGATCCCCGTGGCGAGAAGTTTCACCCCCAACAGCGCCACCAACGTGGCCAAGGGCACGCCTCCATTGCTGCCCAACAGGGCCTCAATGGTGTCGTAGCCCACCCCCAGCACCTGGGGAAAGAGCAGGGCAATCAGGCCCACCAGGGCACCCCCGATGGCGGTCGGGACCCCGGCGGGCAGCTTGTTCAACCTGCTTTGCAGAGCCTCACTGCGGCCAGCGGCCAGCAGGCTCACCAGGGCCCAGGACATCAAGCTCGCCAGCAGGCCCAGGCCCAGATAGAGGGGCAGTTCCAGGGGCGAGCGCACTTCATAGGCGGGCAGGCGCAGGATCGGCGAATCTCCAAGCGCCAGCTGGGTGACCAGCGATGAGGCCACGGCTGCCACCAACACGGCCCGCACACTCGGTCGACCCTGCAGCCCACTGAAACTGCCTTCCAGGGCAAAGAAGACCCCGGCAATGGGGGCCTTAAAGCCTGCGGCCAAACCGGCGGCCACCCCTGCGGCCACCAGGGCTTTTTGGCTCTGGGGGGACAGGCTGCCGCGCAGGGCCACCCAGAGGCCGATATTCCCTCCGCTTTCCACACTGGGGCCCTCAGGTCCCAGGGAGGCCCCGCTCCCCAAGCTCACCGATGCACCCAGCAGCCGTTGGAAGGGCAGCTTGGGCTTGCCCGTGACAGCCCCATCAGCCATCGCCATCAGACTGGGCAGGCCAGGACCCAGGTCGCCGGAGAAGCGCCGAATCAGGCCCACCACGAAGCCCCCCAGGGTTGGCACCACCACCACCGGCCAGAGACTGAGCCAATCGGGCAGCAGGGAGGTGGGCAGCGGTGGCGGTTCGGGTGCCGCCGGTGGTGGTGGGAGATAGCCCAGGCCGCCCAGGCCCACCTGTAGCAGGGCCTGCAAGGGGGTGCCAGTGGCTTGGACGATCGGCGGTAGCTCGGGGGGGAGTTCGGGAGGTTGGCCTTGGCCCAGGGCCAAGAGCCCCTCCACAAAGGTGCCAAACAGGCCGTTATTGATGAAGGCCAGCAGCTCGTGGAATGCCACCACGGCCCCTCCGGTGAGGGTGCCCACCAGGGCTGCCCAAGCAAGCAGGCTCCATTGGAAGGGGAGCGGGCGGGCGCCTAGGTCGACCTCGGGCTCTGCCGAATCAGGCTTCTGGCCGGACGGTTGCAAAAATCTCCTCCAGGATCTCTCCTGCACCCTGGGCCCTTAGGGCTTCGGCAAGGGCTATGCCGATCGCCTCTGGATCAGTTTGATCGCCACGGGCTTCGTCGCGGATCAGGCGAAGGCCATCCAGGCTGGCCACCATGCCCGTGAGCACCAGTTGGTCGCCTTCGAACTTGGAATTCACCCCAATGGGCACCTGGCAGCCTCCCTCCAGCTGGCGCAGGAAGGCCCGCTCCGCTAGGCAGCGGCGGGCGGTGGGCAGGTGTTCCAGCACCTTGATCTGGGCGAGTACCTCTTCATCCCCTTCCCGGCACTCGATGCCCAGGGCTCCTTGGCCCACGGCATGGAGCGAAATGGAGGGATCGATCAATTCATGGATGCGATCCCCCAGCCCCAGGCGCCCCAGGCCGGCTGCGGCCAGGATCAGGCAATCAAAGTCGCCGGCATCGAGTTTCTCGAGGCGGGTGATCACATTGCCCCGCACGTCCTTAAAGGTGAGGTGGGGGTAGTGGTGGCGCAGTTGGGCCAGGCGCCGCAGGGAGCTGGTGCCCACGACGCAGCCGGGGGGCAGGGTGGCGAGGGTCTTGTCCTGGTGTTTGGCATGGACCACCAGGGCATCGGCCGGATCTTCCCGCTCGGTGATGCAGCCGAGCATCAAACCTTCGGGCAGGTTGGTGGGCAAATCCTTGAGGCTGTGCACGGCGATGTCGGCCAGATTGACCAACATCTGCGCCTCCAATTCCTTAGTGAACAGGCCCTTGTCGCCGATCTTGGCGAGGGCCACATCCAGAATCTTGTCGCCCTTGGTGGCCATGGCTTCAACCGTGATCTCCAGGCCGTCGTGGGCCTTGCCCAGCTCATCGCGGACCCAATGGGTCTGCACCATGGCCAGCTGGCTGCGGCGGGAGGCGATACGCAGGGGGTTGGCCATCAGTGCCGAATCACAGCCTCCCAGCCTAAGGATTGATGGGCATTGGCACCTTGGGTTGGGGCCCAGACCGTGATTTGCTGAAAACCTTTCTCGGTCCTAGGAAAATTGGCCCTAGGCAAAGAAGCCGAGGGGAAGGGGGCCCCAGGTGTCTTCTCCAGCTGGATCGCTGCTGTTGTGGCCGGTGATCAAGATCCCTTCCCCCAGGCCCGCTTCCTGGCGAACCGCATAGAGGCCGGTGCTTTGGTTGCCCTTCAGGAACACGCCCCCGGCCTGCGTATCGGAACCTGCTGGCTCCGATGCGGGCGATTCGGCTAGGGGTTTCCAGCCCAGGCGCCCTTCGAGGGAGCGCAGGCTCGCAATGGCTTGGCTGGCCGAAGGGGCCATCACCCCCACGGTGAACCACTCACACCGGTCCATGGCCTCCTGCAAGGCTCTGGCCAAGGCCGGAGCCTCGTCTTCTGTGAGGGCGGGGGCCGTGCGCAATCCCCTCAGCGAGATCAGGCTGGTTGGGGCGGGGGCGTTCATGGCCTACGGGCTGTTGCCTGCCACTCTGCAGGAGCCTGGGCAGGGTTAAACGGATCGACTGGACCTCCAGCGCAAATGCCTTGCCGCCATGGTCCAAACCCCGTAGTTCACGGCGGTTGGAGTTAACACAAGCAGCAAAGTGGCAAGGGGCCTGTTGAGCAAGGCGCCAAAAAAGCTTGGCAGCAGCACACACAAGGCGGTGTTGGTCGCCAGCTGAACGAAGAGCCAGCGGCGAGGGAACACCTTGCCCTGGGTTTGGTGGCGGAAGCTGAGTTTGGAGTGGCCCAGGTAGCTCCACAGGGAGGCCACCAAAAATCCCGCGAGATTGGCTGCTGTTAGGGGAACACCAACGCGGGGAAGCGCAACCAATAGCAGTGCGTGCAGCCCTGAAGCAATGCCTCCGACGCATGCATAGAAGCCGAGCTTGGTCAACACGAGGTTCTCAGTTCTTCTGGGTGTCTGGATTCTCCGTGAAAAGGGTATAGCGGCCAAATGATTTCACCTTTCTCAGACGGTCCTTGATCAGGGGTACGGCCGCGGGGTCAGAATTATTGCCGATGGCTATGGAGAGATGGTCTTTTTGCTTGAGAAGCTCTAGAAGCTCAGATTCGTTTTCAACGGAAATAATAGAACCATTGCTATAAAATGATGCCGAATAGGGTTGCTGCCCTAGGTAGACCAACTGGGTTTCATCGCTGGAGGCGCTGCTTCGTTGAGATTGGTAGTACTGAACGAGGGACCGTTCCGATTTGCGTTCAGTCTGGCCTGTGTAGGGAACAGCAACGATGCATACCAGGGAGACGACCATGATGGTGCTGAGTCCGGTCGCTAGCAGGCGATCGACGAGTTTTGGATCATTGCGAACGAGGTAGTAGCTTCCAAGCAGGGATAGGGCAGGAATGCCAGGCAGCACATAGGGCCAAAGAATATTGCCTGAGAATGTAAAGAAAGCGCAGGGAGCCAGGCCCCAGCAAAGCAGGTAATTCCTCCAGGCTAGTTCGCTGGATTTCGTGTTTGCTTT
>CANHGA010000057.1 GCA_947460085.1 Synechococcaceae cyanobacterium | reverse complement strand
TCTCGCGCTTGCGGCTTGTGGCCCTAGCGGGGGTGTTTTGTATGGGTTTGGTTGCCCCCTCCCAATAGCCTCCACCTATCACCCAAGCCACCCCCATAGCCACCACACCCTCCCATTCCCTTCCCCAATCGTTCTTCGCCCGCCCCGCCGAGCAGGTTGCTCCAGAGCTCATCGGCTGCCTGCTGGTGAAGCGCCAGCCCTCAGGTGAGTTTCTGTGGGGCGTGATTGTGGAAACGGAGGCGTATTGCCAGAGCGAGCCTGCCTGCCATGGGCATCGCCGCCGCACCCCGCGCAACGAAACCCTGTTTGGGGAGCCTGGTCGGTTTTATGTGTATGTGAGCTATGGCATCCACCACTGCGTCAACGTGGTGACAGGCCGTGCCGATTGGGCCAATGGGGTGTTGCTACGGGCCGCCTGGCTTCCCGGAGAGCCCGAGCGGATTGCGGCTGGTCCGGCCCTGTTGGCCAGGCGGTTTGGCTTGTGCAAGCGCCATGACGCCCTGTCGGTTGATCCAGGGGCTGGTGTTTGGGTGGCCCCCCGGCCAGCACAGGTGGCAGCCGCCTTGGTGAGTTCCGGGCCCAACGGCCTGGTCCAAACCACCCGCATTGGCCTCTCCCAAGGCCAAGACTTGCCCTGGCGTTGGTATTGGCAGGCAAGCCGCAGTGTCAGCCGGCGGCGGCGCGGTGATCGCCAGCCAACCAGCTTCCCTTGTCAGCTGCCCCTGGCCCTTTAGGTTGACAGCGTTTGTGCAGCCTGCGTTTTGAGCGGTTGGAGCCACCGCCATGTGCTCGATCTGGCGGCCTTTTCGCTAGACGACTACGCCACCGTGCTGGAGTTGGCCCAGCGGTTTCGTGCCATGCCCGTGGCGGGGGCGCGCAAGCTGCCTGCCCTCCAGGGGCGGCTGATGACCAGCCTGTTTTTCGAGCCCAGTACGCGCACTCGCAGCAGTTTCGAGCTGGCGGCCAAGCGTTTATCGGCCGATGTGCAGAGTTTTTCGCCGTCGTCCAGTTCCTTGAGCAAGGGCGAAAGCCTGCTCGATACGGCCCGCACCTATGTGGCCATGGGCGCCAATGTGCTGGTGGTGCGCCACCAGTGCGCGGGCGTTCCCCAAGGATTGGCACGGGATTTGGATCAGGCCGGCGAAGGTGTGGCCGTGCTCAATGCCGGCGATGGCCTCCACAGCCATCCCAGCCAGGGCTTGCTCGATCTGTTCACCCTGGCCCGTCACTTCAACCCTGAGGCGCCCACGCCGGAGGCCTTGAGCGGTAAGCGGATTGTGATCGTGGGCGATGTGCTGCATTCGCGGGTGGCCCGCTCCAATCTCTGGGCCCTGACGGCCTGTGGCGCCAATGTGGTGCTGTGCGGTCCGCCCACTTTGCTGCCCGATACCTTTGCTGAATTTGTGCTGGCGCCGCCGCCTGGTCAGGCCACCGATCCGGTGGCCCAGCGCGGCACCGTGACGGTGGTTCGCAGCCTGGATCAGGCCCTGCAGGGTGCCGATGCGGTGATGACCCTGCGTCTGCAGAAGGAGCGCATGCGCCAACACCTGCTCACTAGCTTGGATCAGTACCACCGCCAGTACGGCCTCACCCACCAGCGCCTGGCGTTATGCGGCCCTGGCGTGCCGGTGCTGCATCCAGGCCCGGTGAATCGGGGGGTGGAGATGGCCGGTGCCCTGCTGGATGATCCCAACCTCAGCCTGGTGGAAGAGCAGGTGCGTAATGGCATCCCCATCCGCATGGCGCTGCTCTATTTGTTGGCCGCTTAAAGCAACTTGAAGCCGTCCAGAAGCACGCCGTAGAGCAGGCCCAGCCGCGCCATGTCCAGGAGTTGCAGGATCAGGCGGTCGCCTTGACGGCGCAGCAAGGGGCCCCGGGCCCGTATTGCCAACTCAATGGCGCTCACACAAATCAACGCCCCAACGGGATCCAGTTCGGAGAAGGCGCCACTGATGGTGCCGATGGCTCCGCCGATGCTGAAGCTGATCAGCAGCACGATCAACTGTAACGACAGCCGACGCCAGGGATTGGAGGCCCAGCGCTCCAGGGCCGCGATCGCCTGGGCTACCCGTTGCTGAAAGCGGGTCTGCTGGTAGCGGGGCTTGGGCAATCCCGTTGTCACAGCGCTGATTTAGCGTTGGGGAAGGTCTGATAAGTAGGGGGGCAGGGAAGTTGGCTTTCGGTGATCCCCATCACCCGGCCCTAGCCCTGCCAGACCCTGTCTACACCATCTCTGGTGTATTGGCGGGTTTTCACCGCTACTGATAGGGGATTCCAATAAAAAAGCCCTGGCCGAAGCCGGGGCTGGGTGATGGGGACAGCCACTACACAAGCGTTGGCTGGGTTCCTGATCAATTGGCCTTCGGCCGTTTGATGGAGCGTCCCTAGGGCCTTGACGTTGAAACCATGACGTTCCGGCCTACACCTTGAAAGCAACCCAATCAGCCGTCGCTGTCCTTTTTGCGCGAGCCCTTGCCTTCCAGAAGTTCGAGTAAGGCTTCCATCTGGGCCATGACCCCACGCACTTCGCCAGCTTCTGGCAGCAGCCCATCTTCCTGGACGCCCTGGTGCATTTCCCGGAGTTCCTGGCGGATGTAGCGCAGGTGACTCACGACCTGCTCACGTTTGGACTGGGACATAAAAACGTCTGATCGTGTTGTCCCTTTTACCCCATCGCCGGTTTACTTCTCGCCGAACTGGGCCTTGGCCTGCTCATAAAAAGCTTCGTCGATCTCGTTTTGCCCCGCTTCTGAGGCAAGTCCCTCAATCTTGCGCCGCACAATGGGCCGCACAAAAAAAGGCACTTCCTTCAGCTTGCCCTCGGCGTCGGTGGTCCATTTCATGGAGTGGAGAATAGGGGACTCGAACCCCTGACCTCTGCGGTGCGATCGCAGCGCTCTACCAGCTGAGCTAACTCCCCAAGAGCCCATGCCAGGGGACCAAAGTTCCATGGGTTCGACCATTATCTCCAACAGCCATTTGAAACGGCCCCTGGCCGATCTCCGCCATGACCGAGTCGATCACGCCCGAACGGCTCGCCGCCTTTGATGAAGCCTCTACGGCGGAGCTGGCCCGGCGCCTTGATGAGGACGACTACCCCAGTGCCTTCGACGGCCTTGCCGATTGGCATTTGATGCGCGCCTTGGCCATCCATCGGCCAGAGCTGGCCCGGCCCTACGTGCATTTGGTCGACCAGGAACCCTTCGATGAGGACTGAGGGCGCACCGCGTCCTGCCGCCAGCCCCGATCCCCTGGCCGGACGCAGGATTTTGGTGGCGATCACCGGCAGTATCGCTGCGGTCAAGATGCCCCTGGTGGTGAGCGCCCTGGCCAAGCGCGGAGCCCAGGTGCGCTGTGTGCTCACCCCCAGCGCGGCCTCCTTGGTGAGTCCGGTGGCCCTGGCTTCCCTCAGCCGCCACCAGTGCTATCTGGATGCGGATCAATGGAGCCACCAGGCGCCCCGGCCCCTACATGTGGAGTTGGCCGAATGGGCTGAGCTGGTGCTGGTTGCCCCCCTGAGCGCTACCAGCCTGGGCCGTTGGGTGCATGGCTTGGCCGACACCCTGCTGGCGAGCACCCTGTTGGCCACGGAGGCGCCGTTGGTGGCCGCCGCCGCGATGAATACATCGATGTGGCAAGCCCCCCCGGTGCAGGGCAATTGGCAGGCAATTCAAAGCTTTGGGCGGGTGTTGGCCCTTGGGCCCGCCCCAGGTCTGCTCGCCTGTGATCGCCAGGGGGATGGCCGGATGGCGGAGCCGGAGCAACTGCTCCTGGCGCTCGAATCGGTAGCCATCTGGGGTTGGCAGCGCGATTGGCAGGGCCTGGCGCTCCTGGTGAGTGCGGGCCCCACCCGGGAAGCCCTGGATCCGGCCCGTTTCCTCAGCAATGGCAGCACGGGCCTCATGGGCGTGCTGCTGGCCCAGGCGGCTCGGTTGCGCGGCGCCTCGGTTCAGTTGGTCCATGGCCCTCTGCAGGTGCATCCAGGGCTCCTGGAGGGCTTGCTCTGCACCCCGGTTCAAACGGCTGACCAGATGCAGGCTGCCCTCATGGCGGCCCAGGGGCAGGTGGATGCCATCGCCATGGCCGCTGCCGTTGCCGACCACCGCCGGGTGGAGCCCTTGGCCCACAAACTCAGCAAGCAGGAGCTTGGCGAGCTCTGGGCGGAGGGTTGGGAGCAGGTGCCCGATCTGTTGGCTGGTTTGGTGGCCAGCCGGCCCCCCGGTCAAACGATTTTGGGTTTTGCGGCCTATTCGGGAGATGGGCTCCCAGCCGCCCGCGAGAAATTACGCCGCAAGGGCTGTGATTGGTTGTTTGCTAATCCCATTGATCAGCCCGATGCCGGGTTTGGCAGCCCCAGCAACCACGGCTGGTTGCTGGGGCCAGACGGCCACGACATCCAGCTCCAGCCAACCTCCAAGCTCGCCGTTGCCCACCAGCTCCTGACGGCGCTCAGGCCGCCAGGGCCCCTGCCGGGGCATCGGGGTCTGGCTCGAGCTGGAGCAAATCCATGAAGGTGCGCAGCTGCAGCCTGGGGATGTAGGGCCAGCCGCCACTGCGTTCCATGTTCTGAAGCAGGCTGAACAGCTGGCTGCGGTCGGCGGGCAGGCTGCCCCGGAAGGCTCCGTCCTGGACGGTGCGGTGCAGTTGCTCGATCTGACGGAGCAGATCAAGCAGGGCTTCGGGGTTGCCGTTGAGTTCTTGCGCCAGTTGCTGCAGGGTTTGAAGCTGGTTTGACAGGCTGGCTTGCTGGACGGGAGTGAGGCTCATATCTCGGTTCACACGCTGGACGGGACCGCCGCTGGCGATGGGCTCTGCATACAGGTTGTTGAGAGCCGCGACATCGTAAGGGGAATCGGGTTTGTCCCCCCGTAGGATTCGCCGAAGCCCCAGTTCCCATCCACCGTCTCTGCGGCGTTTCCCCATGAGTTTTCGTCCTCTGCTGGCCCTTGTGCTGGCGCTGTGCCTGACCCTGGTGACCGCTTGCAGCGGTGGGGCCAAGGCGGTTGATCGCTCCAACCTCACCTACGACGACATCCACAACACTGGTCTGGCCAACAACTGCCCGACCCTGCCTGATTCGGCCCGGGGCTCGATTGCCCTCGACGCGGGAGAGAAGTACCAGCTGCGGGAAATCTGCATGCACCCCCAAGAGGTGTATGTGAAGGGCGAGCCCGCCAATAAGCGCCAGGAGGCCCAGTTTGTGGCTGGCAAAATCCTGACCCGCTTCACCTCCAGCCTTGACCAGGTCTATGGCGACCTGGATGCGGGTGCCACTGGTTTGTCCTTCAAGGAACTCGGGGGTATCGACTTCCAGCCGATCACGGTGCTGCTCCCCGGCGGCGAGGAAGTGCCCTTCACCTTCTCCAGCAAGGAGTTGGTGGCCCAGGCCGATGGTGCTTCGATCACCACCAGCACCGATTTCAACGGCAGCTTCCGGGCTCCCAGCTATCGCACCAGCAACTTCCTTGATCCCAAGGGCCGCGGTTTGACCACGGGCTACAGCAGCGCCATGGGTCTGGTTCCCGCTGGTGATGAGTTCACCGGTGAAACGGTCAAGCGCTACGTCGACGGCACGGGCTCCATGAACCTTTCGATCACCAAGGTCGATGAGTCCACCGGAGAATTTGCAGGCGTGTTCACCGCCATCCAGCCCTCCGACTCCGACATGGGCACCAAACCCGTTGTCGATGTGAAGATCATCGGCCAGCTCTACGGCCGCCTCGAGAAGGCCTGAGTTTTTAAGCCACTCGCGCCAGCGGCCCCAGGGCTGCTTTCGGGGCCCCTAACGGGGCCCTTTTTGATGGCCGGCCCCAGGGTGGGGACGGCTCGCCGGGCTTGTCTGGGAGAATCATCACTCTCTGTTCTTGCCGCCAGATGTCTGCCACCGCAACCGGCCTGATTGCCCCCCATGGCGGTTCCTTGGTGGATCTGATGGTGCCCGCCGTTGAACACGAGGCGGTCAAGGCCAGCGCCACCAAGGTTGTGGAGTGCAGTGATCGCAACGCCTGCGATGTGGAGCTCTTGGTGGTGGGCGGGTTCTCGCCCCTGCGGGGCTTCATGCACCAGGCCGACTACGACTCCGTAGTGGCGACGAACCGCACCACCAGCGGCTTGCTGTTTGGCCTGCCGATTGTCTTCGACACCGCCGATGCCAGCATTGGTCTCGGCGATCGCCTCCTGCTCACCTACCGCGGCCAGGACCTGGCGGTGTTCACGGTGGAGAGCAAGTGGGAGCCCGACAAGGCCAAGGAGGCCCAGGGCTGCTACGGCACCACCTCCATTGAGCATCCCGCCGTCAAGATGATCGCCACCGAGCGGGGCCGCTTCTATCTGGGCGGCACGGTGCAGGGCCTGGCTCTGCCCAGCCGGGTGTTCCCTTGCAAAACGCCCGCAGAAGTCAGGGCAAACCTGCCCGCAGGGCAGGACGTGGTGGCCTTCCAGTGCCGCAATCCCATCCACCGGGCCCACTACGAGTTGTTCACCCGGGCCCTGGACGCCAGCAACGTCAGCTCAGCTGGTGTGGTGCTGGTGCATCCCACCTGCGGGCCCACCCAGGACGACGACATCGCCGGGGAAGTGCGCTTCCAAACCTATGAGCGTCTGGCGGCGGAGGTAAACAACCCCCGGATCCGCTGGGCCTATCTGCCCTACTCGATGCACATGGCGGGCCCCCGGGAGGCCCTGCAGCACATGATCATCCGCAAGAACTACGGCTGCACCCACTTCATCATTGGCCGCGATATGGCGGGTTGCAAGTCGTCCTTGAGCGGCGACGACTTCTATGGCCCTTACCAGGCCCAGGACTTCGCCCGCGACAACGCCCCCGAGCTGGGCATGGAAACGGTGCCCTCCCTCAACCTGGTGTACACCGAGGAGGAGGGGTACGTGACGGCCGAGCACGCCGAGGCCCGGGGCTTGCATGTGAAAAAGCTCAGTGGCACCCAGTTCCGCCAAATGCTGCGCGGCGGCGAGGAGATCCCCGAATGGTTTGCCTTCCGTAGTGTGGTCGAGGTGCTGCGGGCCGGTGCCTGAGCCTGAACCAACCCCTAAGCCCTAGGGGTCCAGTTAACATTCCTTTACCTTATTCTCACGAGCCGTGAAAAAGCGCTGGCGCAATGCGGGGCTCTATGTCCTCCTGGTGATCGTGATGATCGCCGTGGGCACGGCCTTCCTGGATCGCCCTGAGGCAGCTAATGCTCCGCGCACCCTGCGCTACAGCGACTTCGTGGAAGCGGTGCAGGGCAATGAGGTGTCTCGGGTGCTGATCTCGCCCGATCGCGGCACGGCCCAGGTGGTGGAGAACGACGGCAGGCGTGCCGTGGTCAACCTGGCCCCCGACAAGGACCTGCTCAAGCTGCTCACCGACCACAACGTGGACATTGCGGTGCAGCCCAGCCGGGAGCCAGCTGCGTGGCAGCAGGCCATTGGCAGTTTGATTTTCCCGCTTCTCCTATTGGGAGGTCTGTTCTTCTTGCTGCGCCGGGCCCAAGGGGGCGGCGGCAACCCCGCCATGAGCTTCGGCAAGAGCAAGGCTCGCCTGCAGATGGAGCCCCAAACCCAGGTCACTTTTGGTGATGTGGCCGGCATTGAGGGCGCCAAGCTCGAGCTCACTGAGGTTGTCGACTTCCTCAAAAACCCCGATCGTTTCACCGCCGTCGGCGCCAAAATCCCCAAGGGTGTGCTGCTGGTGGGCCCTCCGGGTACGGGTAAAACCCTGCTCGCTAAGGCCGTGGCCGGTGAAGCTGGCGTGCCCTTCTTCTCGATCTCCGGTTCGGAGTTTGTCGAGATGTTTGTGGGTGTGGGAGCCAGTCGGGTGCGCGACCTGTTTGAGCAGGCCAAAAAAAGCGCCCCTTGCATCGTCTTCATTGATGAAATTGATGCCGTGGGCCGCCAGCGCGGGGCTGGCCTTGGCGGTGGAAACGATGAGCGGGAGCAAACCCTCAACCAACTCCTCACCGAGATGGATGGTTTTGAGGGCAACACCGGCATCATCATCGTGGCCGCCACAAACAGGCCCGATGTGCTCGACCAGGCCCTCCTAAGGCCGGGCCGATTTGATCGCCAAGTGGTGGTGGATCGCCCCGATTACAGCGGTCGCTTGCAGATCCTTGAGGTCCATGCCCGGGGCAAGACCCTCGCCAAGGATGTGGACCTCGACAAGGTGGCGCGCCGCACCCCTGGCTATACCGGCGCTGACTTGGCCAATTTGCTCAATGAGGCCGCGATCCTGGCGGCCCGCAGGCAACTCACCGAAGTTGCCATGGATGAGGTCAACGACGCCATTGAGCGTGTCATGGCCGGTCCTGAGAAAAAAGACCGGGTGATGAGCGAGAAGCGCAAGCGCCTGGTGGCCTATCACGAGGGCGGCCATGCCTTGGTTGGCGCCTTGATGCCCGACTACGACCCGGTTCAGAAGATCAGCATCATTCCCCGGGGCCAGGCGGGGGGTCTCACCTTCTTCACCCCATCGGAAGAGCGCATGGAATCGGGCCTCTACTCCCGTTCCTACCTGCAAAACCAGATGGCCGTTGCCCTCGGTGGCCGGGTGGCCGAAGAGATTGTCTACGGAGAAGACGAGGTGACCACAGGCGCCTCCAACGATCTGCAGCAGGTGGCCCGGGTCGCCCGCCAAATGGTCACGCGCTTTGGCATGAGTGATCGCCTGGGTCCAGTGGCTTTGGGCCGCAGCCAAGGTGGGATGTTCCTGGGTCGCGATATGGCCGCCGAGCGCGACTTCTCCGAAGACACCGCCGCAGCCATCGACGAAGAGGTCTCGTTGTTGGTCGCGGAGGCCTACAAGCGGGCCACGGAGGTGCTCAAGAGCAACCGCTCCGTCCTGGACGAGCTCGCCGACATGCTGGTTGAAAAGGAGACCGTGGATGCCCAGGACCTGCAGGAGCTTCTGATTCGCCGGGATGTCAGGGTCGCTGAGTACGTCTGAAGCCCAGGCCCCCGAGAGCGATTTGATCGCTGCGTTGCACCGCCAGCCCCTGCTGGTGGTGCTTCGTGCGACTGAGCCCCTGGAGCTACGGCCCCAGATCGAGCGCTTGCAGGCCCTGGGGATTCACCAGGTGGAATTGGCCTGGAGCCGCCATCCCGAGTGGGTTGGGCAGTGCCAGGCCCTGCAGGAGCGCTTTTCCCAGATGGCCTTTGGGTCGGCCTCGATCTGCTCGCTGGCTGGCCTGGAAGCCACCGCTGCCGCTGGGCTCCGTTATGCCGTTTCTCCCGTTTTGGATCGCAGCTTGGTGGAGCGGGCCCAGGGCCTGGGCGTCGCCCTTGTGCCCGGGGTGATGACCCCCAGTGAAGTGCACCAGGCCAGGGAGTGGGGCTGCCGCGTGGTGAAGCTTTTCCCGGCGATCAGCCTCGGCATCGACTATTGGAGCCGACTGGCACCGCCCTTGGGCCCGTTGCCCTTTTGTATCGCCGCTGGTGGACTCGCTCCGGCTGATGGGATTCCCTGGTTGGAGGCCGGGGTGGATGCGGTGGCTCTGGGCGGTTCCTTGGCCCAAGGGGCTGCATGGGAGGCATTGGCGACCCTTGTCGAAAACCTGCGGGGCAGGGTTGTTCAGGCGCCTTGAGGCCGTTGTCGCCACTGCCCTAACGACGCTTTTGGTGGAGCCATTGCCGCAGCCTTGACGCTGCTTAGTTGGCATGCTGCGTCTTTAGTGCTACTAGTGAGAAAGAGATTGTCTCTTCCCATGGCTCAGGTGAGTATCCAGCTCAGCGACAAAGCGCTTGCTTTGGTCGCCCAGCTCCAAAAGGAAATCTTCAATCGCCGCCGTAAGAAGGTGTCGGTCGCTGGCGTTGTCGAAACCCTGGTTGAGAGTGGGGCGAAATCCCAATCCGACAAGCGGTTCGCAACCTCCTGGAAAAACCTGATCACCGACATCGAGAAAGCGGCCAAGGTTGCCGATGCCCATGGGGCCAAGCCAGCCAGTCTCACGGATGCCGAGTGGGCGATGGTGTTGAGCCATCGGACCCGGGCTCCGAAGGCTCCT
>CANHGA010000056.1 GCA_947460085.1 Synechococcaceae cyanobacterium | reverse complement strand
TATCCCTTGTGGCGGCTGAAGAAGTTGAGTTGCTGCGGGCGATTGAGCGCCTGATCGGCAATCCCTTGCCCCGCCAGGAAGTTGTGGGTTTTGAACCCAAGGTTCTCAAGGCTGCCCCCCTCGATCTCAGTGGGGGCCGGGGTAAGGGCCGTCGTCCGAGCTCGGGAGCGCGCGGCCGCAGCACCCACCCCGGTGCGGGCCAACCCGCACCGAAGCGAACCGGACGGCGGCCCGCCGGTGGTCGTTAACGGCGGGAAACTGCAGCGACGAACACAGTGGCTTTGCGGTGGCTGGGCTCAGATGGGTATTCCCGCCTGACGAGGATGCCCTACGAGCCCGGATCACCCGAGTGCCGCGTGCTGATCAGTTGCAAGAGTCAGATTGAGTCGATGCTCCTCGCCCTCGACCGCCTCGATAACAGCCAGCACATCCGCGACCAGTTGGTGTCCGTACACAACCAGCTGGAGGGTTTGCATGCCCTGCACCGCAAGGTGGTTTTCGAAAAGGCCGCCTGTTAGCCCTGGCTTTTGATGGCGTCGGCGCAAGCCCCACCCGTGGGGGCCCCAGGGGATGGAGCTTCTGCCCCCAGGTCCTGGCAGGTGGCGTAAGCGCAGGCCAGGGTGGGGACCTTGCGCCGCTGGGTGGGCCTTCTTTGGAGGCCCACCACATAGCAGCCGGTGGTTTCCCTGTAAATCACACAACCGTTGCCGGCTTCATTCACAAAAGACAGGTCGCTTGCCATGGCTGCCCCTACATCGGCGTTTGTCTTGCTCTAGGCGGGCCCGGCGTGGGCATGCAAGAGGGTAAGTGCTCATCGAAGTGCACTCAGCCGAATTGTTGGCCGGGGGATGCCGCGAGCTGCTGGATCAGCGATTGCCCTGAAGCTGAAGCCTTGCCCTCCAATTGACCTGAGCGAAGCAACAGGGGGCAGCCGCCGGTGGCAATGACCAAACCAACGCCCGGCTCGATGGCTAACACCGTGCCTGGGGCTGGCTTGGGGGGTTGCAGTTGTGTTGGATCGCCTGAACTCGGGCCCAGGCCCCATTGGTCGGCCAAGGGCCTGGCTTCCGGGCTGAGTTGGTCGCGGAGCCTCTGCACCAGGGGTTCGGTGGCCAAGAGCTTGAGCCGCTTGCCGGCCCAAGGGCTATGGGCCCCGGGATAGAGGCCCATCACCATGCGGTGCAGTGCCAACCCGCTTTGGCTCCAGTCGAGTTGAAAGTCGCCTTTCACCAGCTGGCGGGCGTAGGTCATGCCCAGCTCGCTTTGGCTTTGCAGCCCCAGGCGGGCCCAACGTTCCGCCTGGCTGCCTGGCCCAGCCTGTTCAATCACGGGCAATGCTTCCACGAGCAACGACCCGGTGAGGTTTGCGAGGGCTTCGGCTAGGTGGTGGGCGTTGTCAAGAAGGCCAATGGGCAGGCTGCGTTCCAGCAGCACCGGCCCGGTGTCGAGGCCCTCTTCCATGGCCATCACCCCCACGCCCGTTTGGCTGTCACCTTCCAGCAAGCACCACTGGATTGGGCCCGCTCCCCGCCAGCGGGGCAGCAGGGATCCATGGCCGTTCCAGCAACCCAAGGGCGGTTGGGCCAGGATCACTGGCGGCAGGATTTGGCCAAAGGCCACCACCACGTAGACATCAGCCCCCAGGCCGGCGAGTTGCTCCTGGCAGGCAAGATCTTTGCGGATGCGCTCCGGGGTGAACACCGGTACACCCAGCTCCAGGGCCCGGGCTTTGATCGGGGAGGCCATCAGCTCCTTGCCCCGTCCCCGGCGTCGATCCGGTTGACTCACCACCCCCACCAGATCGTGGCCAGCTTCCACCAGCGCATTCAGGCTGGCTACGGCATAGGCGGGGGTGCCCCAGAACAGGATCTTCATGGGGTGCAGCTGGTGTTGGGCCTAGGCCTCGCCGGTGATGGAGAGTCCGTCCACCCACACATGGGGACAGAGGCCATCGGGTGTCACTTTGGCTGGGCCCTCGAAGCCCACCAGGCCCTTGAGCAGGGTGCGGATGTCACCAGCCACGGTGGCGGCTTCGATGGAACGGCGTTGGCCGTTCTGGATCAGCCAGCCATCAAAGGGGAGGGAGAAGGAGCCCTGGCTGGCCTTCACTCCGGCATGGAGGGCAGACAGCGACTCAATCAGCACCAGGGGGCTGGCTGCGCCCAGGTGATTGAGGCCCTGTTGGCCGCCATCGCTGCCAGGGGTGGCACTGATTTCAAACCAGTCGGGACCCACCGAAACCTTGGAGCCCATGCCGGCGTGGCCCGTGGGCGATACGCCAAAGGCCCGGGCCGTGGCTTCCGAATGGAGAAAGTGCTGGATCACGCCGCCCTCAAGTAGGGCTAGGGGCTTGGTGGGGGTGCCTTCCCCATCGAAGGCCGATGCCCCGACATTGCCCGGGTTGAGGCCGTTGTCGTGGATCGAGAGAAACGGGGCCGCCAGCTGTTCGCCGAGCGACTCCCTGCTGCTGAGGCTCACCCCATCGAGGATGGCCCTGGCGTTAAACAGGCTGCTGAAAGCCCCAACCAAATCGAGGAAGGCTTCCGGACTAAACACGCAGGTGTAATG
This sequence comes from Synechococcaceae cyanobacterium, assembly GCA_947460085.1. Taxonomy (GTDB): domain Bacteria; phylum Cyanobacteriota; class Cyanobacteriia; order PCC-6307; family Cyanobiaceae; genus Cyanobium_A. The sequence goes on along the minus strand of CANHGA010000056.1, from coordinate 7,430 downwards.
GCCGGTGTCGATGGGGGCGTAGTCGAGGTGAGCGATGGTGCGCTCGGCTGCCTCGTCAATGCAGCCGGCAATGTCGAGGTCTGAGGCTCCATAGGCCAGGCGCACGGCACCGCCACTGCGCGGTTTGCGGCCGGTTTCTTCTGCCCGGGCATAGAGATAGAGGCTGGCCGTGGTCAGCTGCTGGTGGCGGCAGGCGCCATCGCTGTTGAGGTACAGCCTCTCGCTGCTGCGCTGGGCCAGGCCGTTGTAGGGAACCGTGCCAATGGCCTGGTGGCGATCCAGCAGTTGGCGCTCGGCATCCTTGAGGGTGGCGAGCAGGTCGAGAATCGATTGGGGCCTGTGGATCGGTTGCTCCAGGGTCGCCAGCGGTGCTGTGGCCAGGGGCGAAAAGGCTGGGGTCTCATCGGCATTGCCGAAGGCACTGGCATCGCGGGCACCTTCGAGGGCCTTGGCGAGGCCTGGGCCCGAGAGATCGGACGTGCTGGTCACCCCCACGAGTCCGTCGCCGTTCCAGACCCGCACGGTGATGGCACTGCGCTGGGCCCCTTTCATTTGCTTGGCTTCGCCCCGGTCCACTTGAACCGATGTGTCGGTGCTGCAGGACGCGCCCAGATCCCATTGGTTAATGCCGGCGCCGCGGGCGAGCTGCTCGAGCTGATCCCTGAGTTGGATGGGGTTGAGGCTTTTGGAGTTGGTGCCCACCTGGGCGCTGGTCTGGGTGTCCATGGTTAGCGGCCCCCCACGGTGATGGAATCCACCTTGATGTGGGGTTGGCCCACGGTGACAAAGATGCTGCCGCTCACCGAACCGCAGAAGCCGGCGGCCAGCTCGAGGTCGTTGGCGCACATCGAAATCCGAGGCATCACCTCCTTGGCTTCGCCAATCAAGGTGGCCCCCTTCACCGGTTTGGTGAGTTTGCCGTCTTCGATCAAATAGCCCTCTTCCACGGCGAAATTGAACTGGCCGGTGGGGCCCACGCTGCCACCACCCATCGATTTGCAGTAGAGGCCTTGATCCACCGAGGCGATCAGCTCATCGGGGCTATGGGGTCCTGCGGCAATAAAGGTGTTGCGCATGCGGCTGGCGGCCGCAAACGAATGGCCCTGGCGGTGACCGCTGCCGGTGCGGGCATGGCCGGTGCGCAATTCCCCGGCTCGATCGCTGAGGAAACGCTTCAGCACACCGTTCTCAATTAACACCGTGCGCTGGGGCTCCATGCCTTCGTCATCCATGCAAAGGGAACCAAAGGCCCCATCGCTGAGGCCCTCGTCGATGGCGGTCACGGCCTCATGGGCAATCAAATCCCCCACCTTGTCGGCAAAGGGGGTGGTGCCCCGTTCGACTTGGGTGGTTTCAAGCAGATGGCCGCAGGCTTCGTGGAAGATCACCCCGCCAAAGCGGTTGGCGAGCACCGCAGGCATCTGTCCGGCTTCCACGTAGTCGGCATAGAGCATGGTTCCGGCACTGGAGCACACCTCCTGGGCCGAGCCATCCGCATCCCACTGGCGCAGATCGTCCGGGCGGCCCGAGGTGCCGTAGCGGCGGCCCAGGCCGGCCCGGTGGTCCCCATCGGCGGCCAGCACGTTGAGGCCGAGGGATTGGTGCAGACGAATGTCGCGGGCAAAGGTGCCATCACTGGCAGCGGCTAGCACCTCCTGCCAATCGCGGGCGTAGCTGCCGCGGCGGGCTTGCAGATGATGGCCATGGCGCTCGAGGGCTGCGGTGCCCTCCAGCAAGGTGCCTGTGGCCTCTTGTATTTCCGGGCAACGCTGGAGCCAATCGGTTTTGCTGGCACCGAAATCCCGCAAATCCTTGAGGCCTTCAAAGCTGCCAACGGCTGAGGCTATGGGCGCTAGGCCGAGCATGCCCAGGGCCTGTTCCAGGGCATGGAGCAGACCAGCATCACTGAGGTCATTGGTACTGACAAAGCCGTCGCGATCGCCGCGGAACACCCGAATGCCCGCTCCCATGCCGAATGCCGGGCTGACACTGGTGATGGTGTCCTGCTCGGCTAACAGACCGATGTGGTCAGTGCGCTCAAGAAAGACTTCGACGAGATCGGCGCCGCTGCCACGGCCGCTGGAAAGAAGGCTTTCCAGCCTGGAACGCCAGGTGGTGTCAAAACCGCCGGCCAGGGGGGATAGGACCACTCCGCGTCAGCGAATGGCGGGTTGGAAGGCGTCGCTGCGGATGGGAGCCATCAAGAACAGCTTGGCCATCTCAACACCGTTGGCGGCCCAATAGGGCAGCTTGCGCAGGACCTTCAGCGCCCCTGGTGCCTTGCTGGCATCGGTTGCGGCCAGGGCGTTGTTGTTGCTGACGAGCCTCTCCAAGCGGATGTAGAACTTGGGGTGGTCCACGTTGAGGACCACGGGGAACACCCGGGCTGTGGTTTCGTTGGTCTTGGCGATCACGAGCTTGTCGTACTCGCGGGCATCAAGACCGAGGGCCTCATAGAACTCCTTGCGGGCCACGTCCCGCACGTACATGGTGGCAAAAACTGCCAGCAGGAAGAAGCGGCACCAAAGCCTTGCCCGCAGGCCCCGTACGGTGTCGGGTTGGGACTTCATCAAGGCATCGAAGAAATCGCCGTGGCGGTTCTCGTCCTGGCACCAGTTTTCAAAGAAGTTGAAGATCGGGAAGATCTTGCTCTCGGGGTGCTGCTCGAGGTGGCGGTAGATGGCGATATAGCGCCAGTAGCCAATTTTCTCAGAAAGATAGGTGGCGTAAAAGATGAACTTCGGTTTGAAGAAGGTGTAGGACTTGTTGGCGGTGAGGAAGCCCAGGTCGAGCTGGAGCCCGAAATCGCTCATCGACTTGTTGAGAAAGCCTGCATGGCGGGCCTCATCGCGGGCCATGTGGGCGAAGCACTCAGCTAGCAGGGGGTTTTTATCCTTGATGCGGCGGCTCAATTCCTTGTAGAGCAGGAAGCCTGAAAACTCCGACGTGCAGCTCTGCTCGAGGAACTCAACAAAGACCTGGCGGGTTTTGGGATCCAGTTGATCGGCGGCGCCGTCAAAATCTTCGTTGCGGACGAAGTGGTGCCGGTTGTAATCCTTACGAAACTCCTCGCATATGGCTTCGAGCTCAACCTCGTTGGGCCGCAGATCCATCGCCGCCATGGCGTCGAAATCCGTGGTGTAGAAGCGAGGGGTGAGGATCGTGTCCCGGGCTGGATCCTTGGTCGCCGGTGCGTCGGGGGTTCCGACTGCCCCTAGCCCCTGGGCTTGGCTGGTCTTGGCTTCGGCTGTAGCAGCGGGAGGCACCATCGCGCGTTGCGGCTTAAGGCAGTCGGTGCATCGTAGAGGGAGCTGCCGTCAGTTCGGGCCCAGCCATTTCTGGCCGTTAAGCCTTTGCACCAACCGGGAAACGATCAGGGCCAAGCTCATCCGTTTTTCGTCGATCAAAAACGACTCCAACAGGCTCGGTTCGCTACCGGCTTCGGCAATCACCACGGTTTTGGAGGCGTTGATGTCGTCTGCTGTGAAACAGAGCCAGAACCGGCGTTCCCCAGGCAGGCAACCCTTCACCATCCAGCAGGCCATGCCGACCACGGGCATCGGACCCTGTTCAAAACTCAGCTCCGCAGCTGGTCCTCCGTAGCTTTCAATCTCCTTGGCGAGGGCCGGCAACAACAGTTGCGGCACGAACTCGGCAAAGGGCTTGTCTTCAGGGGCCGGGGGTTTGACTTTGGGGGCGGCAGCGGGGCTGCTCTCAACCGGCTGGGGGGCAGAACTGGCGGAATCGCTCACCGTTACAGGCCCTCAAGGCATCACCCTTTCACTTTAGCCAGTGCCCAGCTAGAGAGTGCCCAGCTTGATAGTTGGCGGCTCGATGGGTGAGGGGGTGCCCCACCTCCAGGCGGTATCTGGGCTTTACCAGTCGTCGCTGGCGGCCTGATCCCAGCCATCGCCTACGGCGGTTGCTTTGGCTTCGGGGGCATGGGGAGGGGGTGCGCTGGGGGTTTGGGCTTTGCGAATCACCCGAAAAGGCACAGCCACCGTGGGTGCTGGTTCTCCTGGCGCCCGGGATGGACCTGGTTGAAAGGGGTTCCGTGATGGCCCGTTGGATCGTTCTTTGGATTGGCGCTTGGCTGGGGCCTTGGCTGGGCTCTCAACATCCGGCCAGATCCCGTCGTCTGGCAGTCCGGCTTGATTGGTCGGGCGACGGGTTGGCAGGCCCTGAGCGCCTGGGTCCAGGCGCAGGGCAAGGCCAGTGGCGGCCGCACTGATCGCCGCCCCGCCCCCGGCGGCGATGCTCAGCCAAAGCCCGATCGACAGCGTTGGTGAGGTCCAGGTGAGCAGGCGCAGGGCCACTAGCGGCCTGGGGTTGATCGCCCCAACCAACACAACGACTAGCAACGGAGCCAGCAGGGGAAGCAGCAATAGCCGTTGCAGCAGAAGCACAGCAGGGGTATCGGGTGGGGGCTACTCGGCCTGATCGGCTTGTGCCGAGTTTGGGCGGCCTAGGGCTCCCTGCCAACGGTTGAGGTTGCCCAGGTCGTAGCCGAGTACATCGAAGACGCGGATCACCAAAAAATCCACCATGTCCTCAATCGACTGGGGCTGGTGATACCAGGCAGGCACGGGGGGGGCGATGCGGGCCCCGGCTTCAGCCAGGGTGGTGAGATTGCGCAGGTGGATCAGGTTCCAGGGGGTTTCCCGCGGACAAATCACCAGGGGTCTGCCTTCCTTGAGGTGCACATCGGCGGCCCTTTCCACCAGGTCCAAGGCCACCCCCGAGGCGATCCGACCCACCGTGCCCATCGAGGCGGGCAGGATCACCATTCCCTTGGTGCGAAAGCTACCGCTGGCGATGCCCACCGACTGGTCACTCCAGCGATGGCAACGCAACTGGCCCCCCGCCATCCCCGTGCGCTCCCGCCAAAACGCTTCCTGGGCTCGCGGTTCGAGGGGTACCCGGATGCCGAGCTCGGCTTGCCACACCCCAATGGCTCCCTTGGAGGTCACCACTTCCACTGTTTCACCGGCCTCCAGCAACAGCTGGAGCGCCCGCTGGGCCAGGGGTTGGGCCGAGGCCCCAGAGATGGCTAAAACGATGGGATCGGCCGCGGACACTGGGTTCAGGCCTCGGTGATCACAGGAATGGGGGCAAAGGGGTCGTCTTGGCCGACGAAGGACTCGTTTTCAACGGACTCGGTTTCACTGGCATCACCATCAGCCCCCTCGGGTAGGACGACGGCCAAATCAATTTGATGGCGTAGGGGATCAACCTTTTGGATCTCCACCTCGACCTGGTCGCCGAGCCTGTAGGTGCGTCGGTTTTTGCGGCCCACGAGGCGGTTCTGGCGGGAGCGGTACTCGTACCAGTCGTCCTTGAGGGAACTCACATGCACCAGGCCTTCTACCTGGGAGGGGGGCACCTCCACAAAGAAGCCGTAGCTCTGAACCCCACTAATCACCCCAGGCAGCACCTGGCCCACCAGGGGTTCGGCCTGCCGTGCCTGGGCCATTGACAGCAGATCCTTGTGGAGTTCGACCATGAACCGCACCCGGCCGTTGAGCCGTTGCACCAGGCCATGCTCGAGGGCTTCCTTGTAGGGGGTCAGGCCACTGGGGGCCAGCAGGGGCCAATCGATGGCGCCGATGCAGGCATCAGAGCTCAGGTCCACACTGGTTTTGTGGCGCACACTGGGGCGATCCTTGCCCTCGGTGAGTAGCAGTACCAAAACATGCTGGTTCCAGAGATCGGCGTAGTGGAGCGTCGGTGAGCACCAAGGGGCCAGGGCTGCCCCGTCGCCCTTGAGGCCAGCGAGGGCATGGTCTCCGGTTTCGCTCGCCAAAAGAATTGGCTTGAGGGCTCCCTGCAGTTGTTGTTGCAGGGCCCGGTTGCGATCGGTGGTGGCAAAAGCAGCGGCCAATTCGGCAGCGCTGGCATCACCCTCTTCGCTGAGTTCCAGGGGAATGTCCAGGGCCAGGGCAGCCTTGGCAACGTCGTTGAGGTCGTTGGGATCGGCAGCGGCGTTGGTGGCAAACAGCGCTGGCAGGGACAGGGCTGAGAGGTGTTGGCCGAGGGCCCGCTCTGCCACCAGAACGCACTCCCGCACCAGGGCCATGGGGTGGTGCATTGGCAGTTGGACAAACCAGCCGTGCTGGGGGCTGTCTGGGCCGGGAACGGCCAAATCACCCAGGCTCTCAATGGCGGGGAGACCGAGATCCAGGTCGATGGATCCCTGGGAGAGCCGTTGCCCGTGCAGGAGATCCGCCACGGCTACCAGGTTGTCCAGTTGCTGCAGGTGGTCTTTGATGGTTTTCAGGGCAGCCGGCACCGTGCGGCTCTTGGGCTTGCGTTCCGCCAGGGCCGTTAGGGCCGCAGCATCGACCGTGGCGACGGGTTTGATCCGACTGCGGCAGAAGCGGTAGTGCTCCAACGTGCCTTCGGCATCGAGCTCAAGGGCTACGGAGAGGGCGTCCTGGTCCTCGCCGGCACTGAAGGCCGCCGCCTTGGCAAGGGCAGATGGGAGTAGGGGCAGCCACTGACGACCCACACAGAGCGCCTCGCCCTGGTCGCGCAGCCAGAGGTCGAGGGCGGAGCCCAGGCCCACCCGCTCAGCCACCGCAGGGCTGTGAACCCAAAGGGTCCAGCCGCCTTCCCGCTCTTCCAGGCAGATGGCCGTCCCGCCAGGGGCCTCCTTGCCCGACCACCCCTGGAGCAACAGCGCTGGTTGGGCGGTCAGGTCGGCTCGGTCCTTGGCGGCTAGGGCTTTCAGCGTGGCCCGCGGAGCAGGGGCCCGTTCATGCAGGTGATGCTTAGTGAGGAGAAGGTCGAGATCGGCGGCCTCCCCTCCTTTGACCGGCAGCTGCCTGGCCACGTGGCCCTGGGGCGAAAACTGGCCAACGGGGTAGCGATCCACCAAGACTTCCACCACAGAGGTGCTCTCTGGATCGAGGTGTTGGGCGTCGCCTTCGGGCAGCTCAATCCTGGTGAGCAATCTGTCGTCAAGGGGAGTCGCCACCAGGCGGGATTCTTGCTGTTCCACCTGGGCGAGCAGGGAGGCGGTGCGGCGCTCGAGAATGCACTGAACGCCACCTTCGGGGGAGCGGCGGCGTCCCCCCTCGCGGGTCACTTTCACCAGCACCCTGTCGCCATTCCAAGCGTGGTTGAGCTGGTGGTCGCGGATGTAAATGTCCTCGCCGCCGTCCTCCCGCAGGGCAAAGCAAAAGCCCTTGCTCGAGCACCGCAACCTGGCGGGAATCAGCTCCGGGTCTTCCCGGCGTTGGATGCCGTCTTCAATTTCCTGGACAACCCCAAGCTTGATCAGGCCATCCACACCGATTCGCAGTTGCTGCTTCTCGGCTTTTTGGCTGAGGCCAAGCGCCTTTTCCAGCTTGGCAATGGGCAGGGCTTCTTCGGCGGGAAGCTGGTCGAGCAGGTCGGCGACCGTGAACTTCATCGGCTTGGTCAGCTGG
>CANHGA010000055.1 GCA_947460085.1 Synechococcaceae cyanobacterium | reverse complement strand
GCAAGCCATCGGCTGGCAAGGCCGTAGCAAAACTGGAACCCTGCTGGAGGGTGATCGGCGCCTCCAGGGTGAGGGGTGAGGGAGCGGTCTGCAGCGGAGCCAATTGCGCCTCGCCAATGGCCTCAACCCAGGGCAGGGCAGAGCCATCCAGCAAAGGAATTTCCTCCCCGTCCACGAGAATCTCGGCCTGGGTCACCCCCGTGCCCGCCAAGGCAGCCAACAGGTGCTCCACCGTGGCAAGCCTCTGGGCATCCAGCCGCAGGGCCGTGCACAGCTGGGTGTCTGCCACCTGGTCTGGATGCAATTGCACCAAAGGCAGGCTGGGCTGATCAAGCCACCCGACCCAATAGCCGGGCTTTGCCGCGGCCTGGAGCCTCACCACTGTGGATGCTCCGCTGTGCAAGCCAACCCCCCGGCGTTCCACCGGGTGCTTCAGGGTCCAAGCCTGGCTGTAATCCGAAGGCCAAACGGTCACTAGAACTTCCAGCCCACACCCAAATTGAAGCGGTAATTGCTAGTGAAGTCTTGGGTTGCCACCTCCAAGCGCAGCGGGCCAACGGGGGTATTCACAATCAAACCTGTGCCCACCGAATAGCCATCACCTGGCTTGCCGAGCTTGCCGCCAGGATTGCCTTGGATCGAAGCCTGGCTGCCGAAGGTTGTACCGGCATCAAAAAACAATTCGCCACTGATGATTTTGAACAGGGGGAATCGGTATTCGATTGTGGCTTCCGCCATGCTTTTGCCCACACCCAGGTCGCAGTCGTAGTAACCCCGCACGGAGTTGCCGCCGCCTATGCAGAAGGCTTCATAGGGAGGCACATCCCCCACCATCGTTCCTGCACTGGCTTGGAAGGCGAGGGCCTGTTTGCAATCAGGGGTTTCACCTGCCTTAGGGCGACACCCCTTGAACAGCTTGATCCACTTGACGGGGATGTAATGGGTGAAGCTGGCACGCAACCGATTAAAGGTGGGTGAGTTTTCTCCCACCGATACGAACTGCTCTGTGCCAGCGGTAAAGAAATTGCCCTTGGTGGGATTCCTTGGATCATTCAAGGTGCTGTACGCAGCCCCAACCCTGAAACTCAACAACTGGTTTTCAGTGGCACAGTTTGTCTGATCAGGGCTGTAAGCCAAGCAAATCTTGGAGCCTGGAACTCCTAAAATAGCTGCAGCACCTGCAATAGACCCCGAGTAATCCATCGGGGTGACCTTCTGCCCACCAAAGGACAAGATGACGTTCCAAGGGGCTTTCTTGAACGGGTCACCTCCATTAAGCGGGCGAACAAATTGGACGTTTGCCCCAACACGCTGGATCGCGACTTGGTTCCCGGTATTGTCGTCAATATTGTTATTGACGAGCGTGGAGAAATAGCCGTTGTCCTGGCTTTGGAAAATCTGGGGGACTTCCCGGCTAAAGAAGATTCTTGTTCGCATAGACGTACGGTATTTATCCCCCTTGATCCAAGGATTCGAGAAGGTGATATCGCCCAATCCTCCATATTGGCCATAGGAAATATTGGTGGAGAGATTCCAGGCCCGGCCGGTCAGATTTGAATCCTGAAGCTGGATTTGGCCAAACACACCCTGGCTTTGGCTGTAGCCCAAGCCACCGGAAATCGAGCCACTGGATTGCTCCACAATGCCCAGAATCACCACCACCCGACCTGGCTCGCCGGCCACGGGCTTGAGGGTCACCTTGACGTCACCAAAAAGGCCAGTGTCGTAAAGGCGCTTGATGTCTGATTCCAGGGTTCGGCGGTTAAAGACCGAGCCGGCCTTGAGGGAAATCTCCCTGGTCACCACATAGGGCTTGGTTTTGCCCTTGATTGGCTGACCCTTGTCGTTGGTGGTGGAGCCTTCTTTGTTAATAAACTGCACCTCTACGCCCTCCACCGTGCCTTCCCGCACCTGAAGCTGCACATCCCCATTCGGGGTGACCCGACTGGGTCCGGTCACCCTGGCCAAGGAAAAACCCTGATCGGCATACCACTTCTGCAGTTCCTGCATGCGCAGCTGCAGGGTGTTGAGGTTGAGGGTCTTGCCGTAATCGGGCGCAAAGGTGTCCTTGATCACCTGGGGCGGCAATTTGGCTTTGCCGAGATCGACGCTGACGCTTTTGAGCACCGGATTGGCCACCACCGTGACCACCACCCGCACCCCGAGGGGGCCATCCACCGGCTGGATGCGCACATCGGAGAACCAACCGCTGGCATAGATCGCCGACAGGTCGGTTTGCAGCTCACTGCGGGTGACCCGGGTGCCAGGGGTCGTGGCCATGGCGGCATAGGCAGCCAGCTCAAGGCGCTCCCGCTCGGGATGGCCCTCCAGGCCCTGGATCACCACCTCGGAAATCAACACCTTCTTCTCTGAAGTTGATGCTGGCTTCTCGCTAGGAGCCGCTGTCGGTTTGGCCACCGAGGCCGGGATTGGGCTGGCGACCGGTTTTGGCTTGGAGCCAGGGGGACTCTGGGCTAACGCCGGGCCACCGGCCAGCAGTGCCGCACCCAGCAGGGGCAACGCTGCAGCCTTAAAACCCAGTGATCCAGCCATGGAAACCGTTACGGGGCGGACGTGCCGCAAATGCGGTGACCCTACCCGTAGACCCGGGGTTCCGGACAGACCCCTTGGACCCGTTTGAAGACCTCCCCGTAGGCCTCCACAACCCCCCCCAAATCCTGACGGAAACGGTCCTTGTCGAGGATCCGTTCCTGGACATCGCTCACGGAGACATCCCAAAGCCTGCAGGTGTCAGGGCTGATCTCATCGGCCACCACCAACTCGCCGGCGGCGGTGAAGCCCAGCTCGATCTTGAAATCCACCAATTGAAGCCCAACACCGAGGAATAAGCTGCCCAGCTCCCAATTCACCTGGCGGGCCAAAACCTCGATCGCCTGACGCTGCTCGGGCGTGACCAAAGCCAGACGCTCGAGGCGAGCTTCTGTCAGGAGGGGATCCCCATAGGCATCGTCCTTGTAGTAAAGGTCCAGCAGGGGCGGCTCAAGCACCGTGCCCTGGTCGATGGGCATCTGCTTGCAGAGGGAACCGGCGGCGACGTTGCGGATCACGACCTCGATCGGAATCACCGTCACGGGCTTGACCAACATCCAGGTGGCCCCATCCACCCCCAGGTAGTGGGTCGGAACGCCCCGGGCTGCCAGGTGTTCAAACAGAAGGGCGGAGATGCGGCAATTCAGCTCTCCCTTGCCCGCCAATTGGGCTTTCTTGAGGGCGTTGAACGCCGTGGCGTCGTCCTTGTATTCCACCGCCACCAAATCGGCCTGGTCGGTGGCGAACACGCGCTTGGCCTTGCCTTCGTACAGCAAGGCCCCAAGGGAATAGGCGCTCATGGATGGTTCACGGGATTGGTCAGGGGCTGGGGGGAGGCGGCATGGCCGCCCGCTGCGCGGGGGGATCGGAGTTGAAGCTCCAACGCAGAGCGGCGCTGCTGGCTGGCTGGATCCTGGGCTAAGGGGTCGCGACGGCGCGCCAACCACTCACCGTAGGCATCATCAATTCGGCCACTGAGTCGCAGGCGCCGCTGCATGGCTTGTGTGGCCGCCACACCAGGGCCAGCGTCAAGGGCCAGCTGCTGATCCAACAGTTCTGCCACCAGGCCCCAGGAGCCTGCCGCCGCGGCCTGGTCCAAGGCCAATTCGAGGAGGCGCTGGCGCTGGGCGATCGGCAAGGCATCGAGCAGGGCCACAGCCCTGCCGTAGCGCTCGGCGAGGGAAACACCGCCTGGGCGGCCGGCTAGCAACACCTCCGCCGCCTCCCGGTTGAGGCCCAGGCTTTCCAAATGCCCCGCCAACAGGTCCAAGGCGGATCGGCTCAACACCGTGCCGTCCTCCTTCTCTTGCACGGGCAACAACCGGGCATCCAAGGCGCCTGGCTGGCCCGCAGCCAACTGTTGAAGGGCCTCGGCCGCGAGTTGGTGGTGCAGCCCAGCCGAGGCCGCCCGCCACTGCATGGTCAACCACAGGGTCCGATCGGGACCCGGAGCGGGCGAGTAGCGGGCCAACACCTGCAGGGCCAGATCAGGGGCCTGGCAGGTCAAGAGCCCATCGGCATTGGCCAGCACCACCGCCAGGGGCTGGGGGGCGGGCTTGACCACCAACAGCCGCTGCTGCAACAACGTCACCGAGCTGGCATTCCCCTGAGCCACGGCCGCCTGGCAGGCCGTGGCCAGCTGATCCAGGGTGGCTGGCACGGGCTGCGTTGGAAGCGCCCCAGCCCGGGGTGACAGCAGGGCAAAGCTGAGCAGCCCGGCCAAGCAAGCCCCCCCCTTGCCAAGCGCTGAGAATGGGGAAAGCCCTGCCGGCATGTAAAGAAGGTGGGGGCGGCGGCCCGCTCTGCGGCGCTCAACCTAAGGGAGCTGCGGCCTCCCATCCATCCCCGAACCCCCCCAACCCCAAAAACAATGGCCCCAGCCAACTCCCCAACTCCAGCACGCATCCTGGTGGTTGGCGGGGGTGGCCGAGAGAACGCCCTGGCCTGGGCCCTGGGCCGCTGCCCGGGGGTGGAGTCGGTTTGGGTGGCACCAGGCAATGGCGGCACCCTGGAGCTGGAGGGCATCCAGCAACTGGCCATTGCCGAAGGGGACCAGGCCGGCCTGCTGGCGGCCTGCCAGGAGCGCGGCGTTGAACTCGTGGTGGTGGGCCCAGAGGCCCCCCTGGCAGCTGGCTTGGCGGATGGGCTGCGGGGCGCCGGCTTTCCCGTTTTTGGCCCCGGCGCCGATGGGGCCCAGCTGGAAGCCAGCAAACAATGGGCCAAGGCCTTGATGGTGGAGGCGGCCGTGCCTACCGCCGGTTATTGGCATGCCACCAGCAGGGCCGAGGCCCTGGCGGTGGTGGAGCAGCAACAACAACCCCTGGTGGTGAAAGCCGACGGGCTCGCCGCCGGCAAAGGCGTCACCGTGGCCGAGACCATTGCCGAAACCCAAGAGGCCATCGAAGAGGTTTTCAGCGGTCGGTTTGGCTCAGCAGGCGCCTCCCTGGTGCTGGAAGAGCGGATGCACGGGCCGGAGGTCTCGGTGTTTGCCCTCACCGATGGGCAAACCATGGTGCTGCTGCCGCCGGCCCAAGACCACAAACGCATTGGCGAGGGGGACACCGGCCCCAACACCGGGGGCATGGGGGCCTACGCCCCCGCCCCCCTGCTGGATGCCGACGCCCTGGAGCAGGTGCGGCATTTGGTGCTGGAACCGATTCTGAAGGGCCTGCGTCAACGGGGCATCGACTACCGCGGGGTGATCTACGCCGGCCTGATGCTCACCAGCACCGGCCCAAGGGTGATCGAATTCAACTGCCGTTTTGGCGACCCGGAGTGCGAAACCCTGATGCCCCTTCTCGGCCCAGAGTTGGCCCAGGTGCTCCTGGCCTGCGCCACCGGCAGCCTGGCCGCCGCTCCAGCCCTCACGATTGCACCCACCTGCAGCGCCTGCGTCATCGCCGCCGCCCACGGCTACCCGGGCACGGTGCGGCAAGGGGATGTGATCGAGGGCAGCTTTAGCACCAGCGATCGGCTGCAGCTGTTCCACGCCGGCACCCAACGGGGCCCCGATGGGCTCTGCCGCACCAGCGGCGGGCGGGTGTTGGCGGTGGTCGCCCAGGCCGAGACCTTTGATGACGCCTTTGAGCAGGCCTACGCCGGCCTTGAGTCTGTGACCTACGCAGGCATCACCTACCGGCGCGACATTGGCCACCAGGTGCGCCAGCGATGACAACAACCAACCCCGGCCCTGACCCCACCTGGCAAAAGCGACTTGGGCTGTGGTGGGCTGAATTCAGCCTCCAAACCAAGCTGCTGGTGGTGGCCACGATGGTGGTGAGCCTGCTGATGACAGGCATCACCTTTTTGGCGCTTAATGGCATCCAACGGGATGCCCAACTCAGCGACACCCGCTACGCCCGCGACCTCGGCCTGCTGTTGTCCGCCAATGTCACCCCCTTGGTGGCCGAGGGCAACGACCGGGAATTAGCCGCCGTGGCCGACCGCTTTTGGCGCTCCAGCCGGAGCCTTCGCTACATCTTTTTCGCCGATCCCGAGGGGATCATCTACCTGGGCATTCCCATTGGCGGCAATGCCGGCAGCAGCGAGTTGCTCCTGAGTCGGCGCCTGGAACTGCCGGCCGATATCCAAAAGCGGCCCGACACCCCCCTCATCCGCCAACACCTCAGCCCGGATGGCCGGGTGACCGATGTGTTTGTGCCGATGGTGAGTGACGGCCACTATTTCGGTGTGCTCGCCCTGGGCATCAACCCCAACGAAACCCTGCTCACCAGCGCTGCCCTCACCAGGGAAGTGACCGTGGCCGTGTTCGTCTCCATCTGGGTGTTGGTGATCCTGGGGGCGGTGTTTAACGCCCTCACCATCACCCGGCCGGTGAAGGAGCTCTTGCAGGGCGTGCGCTCGATTGCAAGCGGCAACTTCGAAACCCGCCTGTCCCTGCCGGTGGGCGGGGAACTGGGGGAGTTGCTGGGGGGCTTCAACACCATGGCCTCCCAACTGGAGGTTTACAAAGCCGCCAATATCGAAGAGCTGACGGCTGCCCAGGTGAAGCAGCAAACCCTGATCGCCACCATGGCCGACGGGGCGGTGCTCCTGGATGCGGACGGCTCGATCGTGCTGGTGAATCCCACGGCCCGGCGCCTGTTCCGCTGGGAAGGGCGCAACCTCGAGGGCAGCGAACTCATTGGGGAGTTACCCGAACCCCTCGCCCTCGAACTGCAGGCGGCCCTCGAAAGCCTGGTAGGCGGGGCCAAGGATTCGGCGGATGTGCGCTGCCGCTTTGGCGAACCCTTTCGCACGCTGCGGATTGTGTTGCAGTCGGTGCGGGATGCCAGTGGGGAAACCCTCAAGGGCATCGCCATGACCATCCAGGACCTCACCCGAGAGGTGGAACTCAATGCGGCCCAAAGCCGGTTCATCAGCAACGTGTCCCATGAGCTGCGCACGCCCCTGTTCAACATCAAGAGCTACGTGGAGACCCTCCACGACCTCGGCGACCAACTGAGCGAGGCGGAGAAAAAGGAGTTCCTGGGCATCGCCAATGACGAAACCGATCGGCTCACCCGCCTCGTCAACGACGTGCTCGACCTCTCCCGGCTGGAGAGCGAACGGGTTTGGGCCTTTGAACCGATCGAGCTGCCAACGGCGATCGAGCAAACCCTGCGCACCTATCGCCTCAATGCCGATGACAAAGGCGTGAGCTTGCACTTCGACGCCGATCCCCACCTGCCGAGGGCCCTTGGCAACTGGGATTTGCTGCTGCAGGTGTTCGACAACCTGGTCGGCAATGCCCTCAAGTTCACCCCCAAAGGCGGCCAACTGATGGTCCGGGCCTATCCCTGGCCCGACCTCTGCCCGCTGATCCCGGACGACACCAACGCCAACCCCAGCTGCGCCCTGACCTCGCCCCTGCCCAGGCTCAGGGTTGAAATTGCCGACAGCGGCTGTGGCATTTCAGAGGTCGACCAAAGCCGCATCTTTGAGCGCTTCTATCGGGTGGAAAACGCTGTGCATACCGAGGCCGGCACCGGCCTGGGCCTCTCGATCGTGCGCGGCATCCTCGACAAGCACGGCAGCCAGGTGCGGATGACGAGCGCCCTGGGAATCGGCACGGTGTTCTGGTTTGACCTGCCCCTGGAAGAGTCCGATGCCGACGAACTCGAGCTGCTGGCTGGCCGCCGCCGCTATGAGCTGGAAGCCAACGCCCTCAACGCCTGACCAGGCTTACCCCCTAGTCGTCGGCCACGCCGCGCACGATGCGCGAGAGCTCGCTGCGCTCGTCGGTGGTGATGCGATGGGGAACACCGGAGATGATGCGCTCAAAATTCGAGAACGAATCCTTGATCTCCGGACCATTGCTGGTGATCACAAACTCCCGAATGCCCTTGTCATGCCAGGAGCCCCGCATCTTGAACACGTTCAGGGCGCGGGCCATCTCACCCCGGATCTCCACGTACTGCAGGAGCAGGATCGTGTCGGTGATGGTGGAGATGTGGGAGTCGGTGATCGAGTGGCTCCCCATGAACTCCTCCGAGGTGTTCGTAAAGAAGCCGGCGATCTCCTCTTGCTTGGCGTAGCCGGTGACCCCAATCACAAACTGGCGGAAGGCGTTGTGACTGACCCCCCGGGCCAGGGCTGAGAGCGAATCAATCGCCATCCGCGATGGCTTGAATTCGCTGATCTCCGTCTTAATGATCTGGAGGTGATCCTCCAGGCCCGTGGACTCGGGGTAGGCGCAGATGATCTTGAGCAGGCCGTCCTGCTCCATTTGTTCGAAATCAATGCCCCAGCTGGTGGCATTGCGCAGCAGCTGGGCGCGGGACTCCTCGTAGGCAAACAGAATCGCCCGTTCGTTGCTGCGGCAGGCGTCTTCCACAAACTTGGAGACGAGCAGGGTTTTGCCCGTGCCGGTGGCCCCGGTGGCCAGGATGATCGAATCCTTGAAGAACCCGCCCCCGCACATCTCGTCGAGCCTGGGTACGCCGGACGACAGACGCACGTTGGAGGAGCGCTGGGTCAGGCGCATGGCCCCCAGCGGGAAGACGCTGATGCCATCGCTGCCCATGGTGAAGGGGAACTCCCCTTTCATGTGGGTGGTGCCGCGCAGCTTGAGAATTTCAGCGGTGCGGCGCCGCCGCTCACCTTCGAGCACGTTGCGCAGGATCACCACGTTGTCGGAGACAAACTCCTCAACGCCGTAGCGGGCAATCGGGCCATATTCATCAATGCGCTCGGTGGTCATCACCGTGGTGACCCCCACTTCCTTCAGGCGGGCAATCAGCCGGAAGATCTCGCGACGCACCACCGAGACCGCGTCGTACTGCTGGAATACCGCGGTGATCGAATCAATCGCCACCCGCTTGGCCTTGAACTTGTGGATCGCGTAGTTGATGCGCTCGATCAAGCCCGAGAGATCAAAACTGCCGGCCACGTCCTGGCCTTCCGGATCCGGGGAGGCATCCAGTATGAAGAGCTTGTCCTGCTCCACCAACTCCTGGAGGTTCCAGCCAAAGCTGGCGGCGTTGCGCAGGATGTCGAGGGGCGACTCCTCAAAAGTGACAAAGATGCCCGGCTCGTTGTACTCGCGAATGCCGTTGTAGAGGAAGTTCAGCGAGAACACCGTCTTACCCGTGCCCGAGGTGCCGCTAATCAGGGTTGAGCGGCCAATGGGCAACCCGCCATGGCAGACGTCATCGAAGCCCTCAATCCCGGTTGGGAGCTTCTGCACCTGCATCAAGGGAGAACCGGTGGAGCTTGAATCCTGCATGGGGCAAACAGACTTAGGGAGAAGCTAGGGAGTGAAGGTGGGGCTCGCCATCACGACGCGTGGAAATGAAGACCTGGGCACGGCAGCCCTACTGGTCGTCCCCTTCGCCCAGGTCTGCGCCATTACCAAGGCCTGCGCCATCAGCCAGGTCTTCTTCGGTTAGCTCGTCGTAGAGGAGGTCCAAACCGATCAGCACCCGTTCCCGGTCCGAAAGATCACCGATGATCCGGCGCACCGGTGGGGGCAAGATTTTGGCGAGGGTGGGGGTGGCGAGGATCTTGTCCTCCTCGGCGAGCTGGGGGTTTTTGAGCACGTCAATCACCTTCAACGCGTAGACCCCAAGGAACTCGGTCTCGAGGATGTTGCGCAGGGTCTTGAGGGCCCGCATCGAGTTGGGCGTGTTGCCCGCCACGTAGAGCTTGAGGATGTATGTCTTGCGGGGAGTCATGGAAGCGAGGCGGCGGAGGCAGCCAAAAGGTGGGGTAGGCGCGGATTAGGAGGGGCCTGGGTATCCAGCTGCCGATCCATCAGGGGGCACCGAACGGCGGTACATCTCACAGATGTGGGCCATCACATCAAGGAGGGCAAGCCGGTAGTCCTGCAGGAAGTCGTTCTGATTTCCCTCCAGCTTGAGCTGCTTGGCGAACCCGTCAATCAAATTCATGTGAATCTCTACAGCTTTGGTGATCGATAAATCACTGAAGAACGCTGTATTCACGAAGCTTTCGAGGGCCTGG
>CANHGA010000054.1 GCA_947460085.1 Synechococcaceae cyanobacterium | reverse complement strand
CGCCGTGCTGTTCTGCCATGCGCAGGTTTTGTTCGGCGGCGGCCATGGGGCCAATGTCGCCATGGGCCAGCTTGAGCAGACCCACCCCCACCACCGTGAGTACGGCAGCCATAAACACATAGGTGGGGGCGCTGAGCAGTTGGGCGCTGGAGCGCAGGCCCCGCAGGTTGACCACCATCAACAGCACCAAGGCCACCAGGCACAGGGGCACCCGATAGGGCTCCAGGCCATGGAAATAGGAGGTGAGCGCCGAGATGCCGGCTGCCGTGCTCACGGCCACGGTGAGCACGTAATCAATCGAGAGGGCGGCGCCTGCCACCAGGCCCGGTAGATCGCCCAGGTTTTCGTGGGAGACCCGGTAGGAGCCCCCCCCGAGGGGATAGGCCTTGATGGTTTGGCGATAGCTAATCGCCACGATGAGCATCAGGGCAATGATCAGCCCCGTGATCGGCAAGGTGAAGCCCAGGCCCACGGCCCCGGCCATGCCCAGCACCAGCACAATTTCCTGGGTGGCATAGGCCACGGAGGAGAGGGCATCGGAGCTCAGGATCGCGAGGGCCTCAGCGTTGGTGAGCCGCTCTTCGGCGTGGGCGCTGGTGGGTAAGGGCTTGCCGATCAACGTGCGGCGCAAATCCCAGACTCCGGAGGCTTGGAAGCGGCCCATCTAGCCCGGGAGGGAAAAGATTTCTCCCCAGTCTGACCCTTGGATTGCACGGGCAGTGGAATGGAAAGGATTGCGTTGCATCAGGGCGTCGATACCGAGCTGCTGGCGCCACTTCTGCAGCGGGGTTGACCAGCCTTCCTCCCAGCGTTGGGCCAGGAGCGGCTGGCCCTTAGCCCCCAACTCCAATCCGTAGGCAATGGCGAGGCCCACATCGGGGCCCTCTTGGGGATCCGCTTCGGCCCGATGCAGCAGATGGGCCGCCAGCAGAAGGGCTGAACCGGGCCAGCGCAGTTGTTCGGTGGTGAGGCCATCGAGGGCGGCCTCCCCTGCTGAGGTGGGGGGAATCCCGGCCACCACATGCCAAAGATCGTGGGTGTGGCGAATCCGCAGCTGGAGATAGTGGTCGTCGGCATTCGTGCCTTCGGACAACTCAGGATCGGGAAGGGGTTCTAGACCCTGGCTTTCAAGAAAGCGGCCGTAGGACTGGCCCAAGCTGCCTGGTGCTAGCTGGAGCAAGTCCGGGGTTTGGGGCCACTGCCCCCAGTAGCGCTCGGCCACCAATGGGGCAATGGAGGGGTCGCTTTTCAGCCGTTCCCGGGCTTGGGCCGCCGCCGGAGTCCCATAGCTGGCATTGAGTAAATGAAAGGCGTGGTCGAAGTCGTCGGGGTTGTGGCTGAGCGCCACAAGATCGCGGGCAATGGCCTGAAGCCGCTGATTGGGGGATTGGCTCCGCAACCTGCTCACTGGGGGTCCGGGCCAAACGCGCTCTTCCAAGCCTAGGCAGATGGGATTGCTGCCAAACTGCGCAAAACCTCGTTGGGCATCAATGGTTCGCTTTCCCAGGCTGGCTGCCGTCGTTCCTGTTCTTACTGCCCTGGCCCTGGTGGGTTGCGCCAGTGAGGACGGCGGTGTGCAGAGCCAGAAGCTGGCCACGATCAAAGGCCGCGGCACCCTGGTGTGTGGGGTGGATGGCAAGTTGCCCGGTTTCAGTTTTGTAGCGCCAGACGGCAGCTACAGCGGCCTGGATGTGGATGTGTGCAAGGCCGTGGCGGCGGCGCTGTTTGGCGATCCAGCCAAGGTGGATTACCGCGACCTCAATTCCAGCGAACGGTTTGCGGCCCTGGCCAGCGGCGAGGTGGACCTGCTCTCCCGCAATACCACCCTCACCTTGAGCCGGGATGCTTCCGGCGGCAATGGGCTCAGCTTTGCCCCCACCACCTTCTATGACGGCCAAGGGGTAATGGTGCCCGTGGCCAGTGGCATCAAGGGCCTCAAGGATTTGGCCGGTAAGCCCATCTGCGTGGAGAGCGGAACTACCACCGAGCTCAACCTCGCCGATCGCATGCGCGAAATCAATGCGCCCTACACGCCGCTCAAATTCCAAACCGGCGACCAGACCTACTCGGCCTACCTGCAGGGGCGCTGCGTGGCCGTGACGAGCGACCGCTCCCAGCTGGCGGCCAAGCGCACCAGCTTCCCCACGCCGGCTGGCCACACCCTGCTGCCTGAGGTGCTCAGCAAGGAGCCCCTCACCCCTGCCACGGTGAATGCCGATCCAGGCTGGGCCGATGCCGTGCGTTGGACGATCTACGCCCTGATGCAGGCTGAAGAACTTGGCATCACCCAGGCCAATGTGGCGGCCAAGTTGGTGGAAGCCAAGGCCAACCCCAACCTGGCGGACCTGCGCCGCTTCCTTGGCGTCGAAGGCGACTTCGGTAAGCAGCTGGGCCTCCCCCCGGATTTTGTGGTCAAGGCGATCTCGGCGGTGGGCAACTACGGCGAGGTGTTTGAGCGCAATGTGGGCACTGGCTCCAAGCTCAAGCTGGAGCGGGGCCTCAACCGTCAGTGGAAAGAGGGCGGCCTGATCTATTCGCCGCCCTTCCGTTGATGCCCTCTCCCTCGAGACCATCTGCAACCACCCCCTGGTGGCGCAACCGCCGGGTGGTGCCCTTGGCGGTGCAAGCTGCCACGGGCTTGGCGGTGCTGGTGGTTGTGGCCTTTTTGCTCGGCAATTTGGTGCGCAATCTCACCGCCGCCGGCCTGCTGCTGAGTTGGAGTTGGCTCGATAACCCGGCAGGCTTTGATCTGGCCGAATCCTCGCTTCCCTTTTCTGCCAGCCAGCCCTATTGGCAGGCCCTGCTGGCGGGCTTGGTCAACACCTTGAAGGTGGTGGTGCTGGGCCTGGTGGGGGCCACGCTGCTGGGTACGGCGGTGGGCTCCGCCGCCTTTAGCAGCAACGGTTTGCTGAAGCGCCTGGCCCGGAGCTATGTGGAGTTGGTGCGCAATATCCCGCTTCTGTTGCAGCTGGTTTTTTGGTATTTCGTCGTGTTTCTGGCCTTGCCGAATGGGGTGAATGCCATTCAGTTGCCAGGAATTGTGTTGGCGAAGTCGGGTCTGTATCTCGGCTGGTTTGGCGACGGTTGGCAGTGGCAGTTCCCCCACCTCACTGGCGGTATTTGGCAGGCGCCCCTTCGCCTCACGGTGGAATTTGGCGCCTTGCTCACGGGATTGGTTGTTTACACGGCAGCCTTTATCGCCGAGGTGGTGCGGGGGGGCATCGCTGCCGTGCCCCAGGGCCAATGGGAAGCGGCCCGCTCCCTCGGGTTTTCCCCCTTGGTCACCCTGCAGCGAATCGTGATGCCCCAGGCCCTGCGGGTGATCGTGCCGGGCCTCAATAGCCAGTACATCTCCTTGGCCAAAAATTCCTCCTTGGCCGTGGCCTGCGGCTACACCGATCTCTATTCCGTTGCCGAAACCACCCTCAACCAGACTGGCCGGGCCGTGGAGGTGGTGGTGTTGCTGCTGGGCTCCTATCTGGTGATCAACCTGCTGATCTCGGCGCTGATGAATGGGCTCAATGCTGCTGTGCAGCTCAAGGAGCGCTGATGCCAGCTTCGTTTTCCCCCCCGACTGCGTCCCCTTCCTGGTCGAAGCGTCTGCGCACCGAGCTGTTTGGCAGCCGGGTGGACGGTCTGATTTCGATCGCCCTGGGGGCTGCCTTGGTGGCGATCGCCCTGGGCTTGCTCAAGTGGACCCTCTTCCAGGCCCAATGGGCCGTGATCCAGGCCAACAGCACCCTGTTTGCGGTGGGCCGCTACCCGATCGAGCATCAGTGGCGTCTCTGGCTACTCACCGCCCTGCTTGCCGCCGCCACCGGGTTGAGTTGGGGGCTGTTGCGCGCCCTTCCCCGGGATCAACCCAATAGCCAGCTCTGGCCCTTCAACGATCGCCTGGCGGCTGGGATCTTGGTCGCCCTGGCCCTGGCCGTGCCCCTTTGGCTTCAGCTCAGCCTGACGATCCAGCTGCGCTGGTGGGGGATCACGGCCCTGGTGCTGGTGTTGCGCTGGGCCTTGGCCCGCTGGGGCAGCGGCCTGCCGCGGGGCATCCAGCGGCTGGTGCCGTTGCTGTGGCCGGGGCTGTATCTGGTGGGCATGGTGCTGATCAGCGGCGGCCTTGGGCTGATCCAGGTCGCCCCCGCCCAATGGGGCGGGCTGCTGCTCACCCTGGTGGCCTCCAGCTTCGCGATCTTGATCTGTTTTCCCCTGGGCCTGGTGCTGGCCCTGGGCCGACGCAGTGAGCTGCCCCTGCTGCGCTGGGGATCGGTGGTTTATATCGAATTCATCCGGGGTGCCCCGTTGATCACCCTGCTCTTTTTGGGCCAAAACATTCTTGGCTTTTTACTTCCCGGGGGCCTTGCCCCTGATCGGGTGTGGCGGGCCGCCTGGGTGCTCACCTTCTTCGCGGCGGCCTATGTGGCCGAGGCCCTGCGCTCCGGTTTGGCAGCCGTGCCCCGGGGGCAGCTGGAGGCGGCCCAATCCCTCGGCATGACCATGCCCCAGGCCATGGTTCAGGTGGTGCTGCCCCAGGCCGTTCGTGTGGCATTGCCCGCGGTGGTGGGCCAGTTCATCACCTTGCTCCAGGACACCACCTTGCTCTCGCTGATTGGTCTGCTTGATCTGTTGGGCACGGCCCGGGCCGTGATGGCGAACCCGGCCTTCCTGGGCAAAAGTGCTGAGGTGTATCTGGTGCTGGCGGTGCTGTTTTGGTGCTGCTGCGCAGCCTTGGGGCTCGGTAGCCGCGCCTTGGAAACCCGCCTCAGCCCCAGCAACCAGTCCAGGTCTCCGCGATGACATCGCCCCCTTCCAGCACACCTGTCACCATGGCTCCTAGGAACTCGGCCGCGATGGACCCCATTCTCGAAGCGCGGGGTGTCCAGAAGTGGTATCCGAATGGTTACCACGCCCTGCGGGGGGTGGACCTCACCGTGCACCGCGGCGAAGTGGTGGTGATCATGGGCCCCTCCGGATCCGGCAAAAGCACCTTCATTCGCACCTTCAATGCCCTGGAGGATTTCCAGCAGGGCTCCATCACGATTGATGGCTTCAGCATCAATGAGGACACCCGCAACATCGAGGCGATTCGCCGCGAGGTGGGGATGGTGTTCCAGCAATTCAACCTCTTCCCGCACCTGAGCGTGCTCGACAACCTCACCCTGGCCCCGGTGTTGGTGCGCAAGCGACCTAAGGCCCAGGTGGAGCGCGAAGCCCTGGAGTTGCTGGAGCGGGTTGGCATTGGCGAGCAGGCCCACAAATTCCCAGGCCAGCTTTCGGGCGGCCAGCAGCAGCGGGTCGCCATTGCCCGTTCGCTCTGCATGGAGCCGCGTTTGATGTTGTTTGACGAGCCCACCAGTGCCCTCGATCCGGAGATGGTTCAGGAGGTGCTGGAGGTGATGCAGGAGCTCGCCGCCGATGGCATGACCATGGTGGTCGTCACCCATGAGGTGCGCTTTGCGCGCAATGTGGCCAGTCGGGTGGTGCTGATGGCTGAGGGAGAGGTGGTGGAAATCGCGCCTCCCGAGCAGTTCTTCACGGCTCCAGCCCACCCCCGCACCCAGCAGTTTCTGCAGCAAATCGGTTGATGTCCGTGCTTTCTTCCCGCTTGATTCGCTACGTGCGTTTCCCGTTGGCGCTCTCAGCCATGGGTTTGGTAGCGGTGTTGGGGTTCCAGGGCTTGCAAGCGGCCTGGTTGACCCTGGTGCTGTTGCTGCTGGAGATCTCCCTCTCCTTCGACAACGCGATCGTGAATGCCCGGGTGCTGGATCGCATGACCCCCGGTCAGCAAAAGTTTTTCCTCACCTGGGGCCTGGTGATCCCGGTGTTTGGGGTGCGCTTTCTGGGCCCCTTGGTGATGGTGGCCCTGGCCGGCCAGGTGGGCCTGGGCGAGGCCCTGGATGCGGCCTTGCACCATCCCGACCACTACCGGGAATTACTTGAGATCGCCGAGCCCAGGATCCTGGCCTTCGGCGGGATGTTCCTGTTGATGGTGTTTCTGCACTACTTCTTCGACGACGCCAAAACCCTGCATTGGTGGACCTCCCTGGAGAAGCGCCTCAGCGCTGCCGGCCGGATTGAAGCCCTGGAAGTGGCCGTGGCCCTCATCGTGCTGCTGGTGCTCGTGGCGATCGCCCCAGGGGAGATGCGGGGCGACCTGATGGTGTGTGGTGTTTTGGGGGTGGTGCTGCAGCTCTTGGCCACGTCGCTGGCCGATGCCTTTGGTGATGAGGCCCAGGCCGGAGCTCGGGTTGCGGCTGGCGGTGGGTTGGCGAGCTTGCTCTATTTGGAATTGCTCGATGCTTCCTTCAGCCTGGATGGCACGATCGGCGCCTTTGCGATCACCTCAAACATCATCTTGATCTTGGTGGGTCTAGGTCTTGGGGCCCTGTTCATCCGCTCCCTCACCCTGTTGTTGACCAGGGAGAGGGCCCTTGATGAGCTGATCTATCTCGAGCATGGGGCCCACTACGCCATTGGGGCCCTGGGCCTGTTGATGCTGGCGGGGATCCCCTTGGCCGCCCACCAGGTGCATCTGCCCGAATGGCTCAGTGGCTTGATCGGCATTGTGCTGTTGGCCATTGCCCTGGTGGATTCGATCCGGCAAGGCAAGCGTTCTGTTTAAACCCGCTGCCTCAGCCTTCTCCTCACTCCGCCTGCGTGGCGCTGGCCGGCACAAGGGGGAGGGATCGTGAGATGGAAACGCGTAAAACTGCTACGGCCAGTACCGTCACGGCAGCCAAAAAAGTGGCAGTAGCCAAGTGCTGAAGCTTGACCTGGTGGGGTTGGGCCTTTTCAGCCTGGGGATGGCCGCAATCTGAGCAAATCAGCATGGTGTTGGTGCGCCCCACCTTGGTCACCATGCGGCAACCGCATTTCATGCAGGACAAGGCTGCGGCCCCCAACTCGATCGATGCTGACCCATCACCCTAGAAGTCCAGGTTTTGGCCCGGTGTATCCGTTGCCTCCAAAACCAACCCGGGAAGTCCTACGATATTGAAACTCACTCTCAATAAGCCCCGTCCGATGCGAACGCCCGCCCACTTGGCCGATTTGGCTCCAGGGCAGTCAGCCACCATCGCGGCCATTGAGGCCCAGGCAGGGCTTCGCAATCGCCTGGAGGCCCTTGGGCTCAGCAAGGGGCAGCGGGTGCAGATGCTGCGCCGGGCCTGGTTGGCGGGCCCCCTGCACGTGCGCGTTGGCATGACCGAGCTGATGCTGCGCCGCGCCGATGCCGCCCGGGTGAGCTTGGAGGCGGGCCTGGAGGCGGGCCTGGAGGCGGGCCTTGATCCATGGCCGGTGGCGGCGTGAGCACGATCGCCGTTTTGGGTATGCCCAATACGGGCAAATCGACCCTGTTCAACCAGCTCACCGGCAGCCACGCCCATATCGGCAATTGGCCTGGGATCACGGTGGATTTGATGCAGGCCGAGGTGGATCTGCAGGGCACCCCCGCCCAGCTGGTCGACCTGCCGGGGATCTACGACCTGCGCGGCCACTCCGACGACGAGGCCGTGGTGCGCCGCTTCCTGGAATCCACCTGCCTCGATTTGGTGGTGGTGGTGCTCAATGCCAGCCAGCTCGATCGCCAATTGCGGCTGGCCCTCCAGGTGCGGCAGTTGGGCTTGCCGGCGGTGCTGCTGCTCAACATGGCCGATGAGGCCAAGCGTTTTGGCGTCAGCATCGACACCACCACCCTGGCTGGGGAGCTGGCCATGCCCGTGGTGCTGCTCAGCGCCAAATACCGCCGGGGCCTGGGGGAGGCCCGCCATCAAATGGCCAAGGCCATTTCGAGTGGAGTTTCGAAGGGAAGTGGCGGCCACGCTGCCGTGGCCCATCTCGACGCCTGCCTGGCAGAAGGGGATGACGCCCTCCAACGGCAGATCAACCAGCTCATGGAGAGTTCGGTGACCCTGCCGCCCCAGTGGCGGGATCGGCTCACCCGGCGGCTCGATGGGGTGTTGCTGCATCCGCTGCTGGGCCTGCCGCTGTTTTTCCTGGTGATGGCCCTGATGTTTCAGGCCATCTATGCCATTGGCGTGCCGCTGCAGGAAGCCCTGGGCACCCTGCTCGACAGGTTTGGCCAGGGGGTGATCGCCCCACTGATCAGTGGACTGCCCGTCTTTGCGCAGGGGTTTTTACTCGAGGGGG
Source organism: Synechococcaceae cyanobacterium (assembly GCA_947460085.1). Taxonomy (GTDB): domain Bacteria; phylum Cyanobacteriota; class Cyanobacteriia; order PCC-6307; family Cyanobiaceae; genus Cyanobium_A. Next base: position 2,019 of record CANHGA010000054.1, on the reverse strand, counting down.
TCTACCAGGGCATTGGCACGGTGAGTGCCTTTTTGCCGGTGATCTTTTTGTTCTTCCTCGCCATGGGCGTGGTGGAAGACAGCGGCTACCTCTCGCGGGCGGCCTACTTGATGGATGCCTTCATGGAGCGGCTTGGGCTGGATGGCCGCTCCTTCGTGCTCTCGCTGATGGGCTTTGGCTGCAATGTGCCGGCGATCATGGGCACCCGGGTGATGCGGGATCGGGGGTTGCGGTTGCTCTCGATGCTGATCATTCCCTTTTCGCTGTGCTCGGCGCGCCTGAACGTTTTCCTGTTCATGGCCTCCGTCTTTTTTGCTCCCCGGGTGGGGGGCCTGGTGATCTTTGGCCTCTATGTGATGAGCTTTGCGGCGGCCATCGTCACGGCGTTGCTGTTTAAGGGGCGCTTCTCGAGCAATGAGCCCCTGGTGCTGGAGCTCCCCCCCTACCGCTTTCCCACCCTGCGCCAGATGGTGGGCCGGGCCTGGCTGGAGGTGCGGCACTTCTGGTTTTGGTCGAGGCGCTTCATCATTTTTGGGGTGGTGGCCGTTTGGCTGCTCAACAATTTGCCCTTTGGGGTGGAGCCCGCTTCGGCCCAGTCGTTCTCCGGCTGGATTGGCCGGGCCCTGATGCCTGTGCTCGGGCCCCTGGGCATCAACCCCAAGCTGGCGGTGGCCTTGCTGTTTGGCTTCATCGCCAAGGAGATCGTGCTGGGTGGGTTGGCCGTGATTTATGGCCAGGCCAATCCCTTGGCCTTGGGCCATGCCCTGGCCTTGGATGTGACCTGGATTCAGGCGGTGAGTTTCATGCTCTTCACCCTGCTCTACACCCCCTGCCTGTCCACGGTGGCGGTGATCCGCAGTGAATCCAAGAGTGCCAAGTTCACCTGGTTTTCGGTGCTGTGGTCGCTTGCCCTCGCCTGGCTGACCAGCTTTGCCTTTTATCAGCTGGCCACGGCCCTGGGCTGGGGGCCTTTGGGGGTGCATTAGGCGGCATTGACGCGCCTCTTCTGCTACCGATAGGCACGCTTTTAACGTGAATGGGTGGTGGAAGCAAACGATCACGATTGCTTTTGGATCCAATAGGTAACGGCGTCCCAAAAAACTCGTCAGGTTGGCCGGTTTGATCCCTATGGTTTGCGGCCCATCCCCCTTCGGGGCTTCTATCAATGACCGCTGCCTTTTTGCAGACGGCCTGGCTTGTTCCGCTCTATCCCCTTGTGGCGGCAGTGTTGTCGCTGTTCTGGTCGCCGGGGCTGATTAAGCGCACGGGACCCCGGCCCTGCGGCTATCTCAATCTGTTCATGGTCACGGTGGCCTTCGGCCACAGCGTGCTGGCCCTGCTGGGGTTGCACACCAATTCCCTGGCGGGCCCTGATGCCCTCTATGCCCCAATTCGCTTTGGCTGGCAATGGCTATCGACCGCCGGATTGACCATTGGTTTTGATGGGGTGATTACCGAACCCGCCCTCATCGCCATGACGGTGATTACGGGGGTCCACGTGCTCACCCAGATCTATGCGATTGGCTATTTGGAAATGGACTGGGGCTGGCCCCGCTTCTTTGGCTGTCTGAGCTTTTTTGAAGCGGGTTTGTGTGCCTTGGTGCTCACTGATTCCCTCTTTTTCAGCTATGTGCTGCTGGAGCTCCTCACCCTCGGCACCTACCTGGTGGTGGGCACCTGGTACAACCAGCCCCTGGTGGTGAAAGGGGCCCGGGATGCCTTCCTCACCAAGCGCATTGGCGATTTGGTCTTGTTGGCGGGCCTGGTGGCGATCCTGCCGGTGACGGGCACCTGGAATTTCCACGGCCTGGCCAGTTGGGCCCAAAGCCTGGCGGCCAGCCAGGCCGGTGAGGGCCCCTTGCCCTGGAGCCTCACCCTGATCCTGCTCGCCCTGGTGGCCGGACCCATGGGCAAGTGTGCCCAGATCCCCCTCCACCTCTGGCTGGATGAGGCCATGGAGAGCCCCCTGCCCTCCACGGTGTTGCGCAATTCGGTGGTGGTGCTGGGCGGTGCCTGGGT
>CANHGA010000053.1 GCA_947460085.1 Synechococcaceae cyanobacterium | reverse complement strand
CAGCCCAGCCGAGCCGGGCCGTGGCCCTGCTGGAAGAGCACGACTGCATCACCCGGTTTGTGCCCAACCCGGCCGATACCCCAGCCATTGAGCGGCTGATCGAACAGCACACCCCCGTGGCCCTCAAGACCAGGGGGACTGCCGAGCTGGAGGGGCTGCAGCTACCAGCCTGGAAGTTGGTGTTGATTACGGATCGGGAATTTTTCGGCCAACACTCCCTTGCCGCGACGGGCTACGTGCGCCGCCGCCGCAAGGCCGCCAGCCGCACGGTGGATCCCAACAAAATGCAGCCCGGGGATTTCGTGGTGCACCGCAACCACGGTGTGGGCAAATTCCTCAAGCTCGAAAAGCTCGCCATCAGTGGGGAGTCGCGCGACTACCTAGTGGTGCAATACGCCGATGGCCTGCTGCGGGTAGCGGCCGACCAACTGGGCAGCCTGGGGCGCTTCCGGGCCACCACCGATGCCCCGCCCGAGCTCAATCGGATGGGGGGCACGGCCTGGACCAAGGCGAAGGAACGGGCCCAAAAAGCCATCCGCCGGGTGGCGATGGACCTGGTCAAGCTCTATGCCGAGCGGCACCAGGCACCGGGCTTTGCCTTCCCCCCCGACGGACCCTGGCAAAACGAGCTGGAAGACTCCTTCCCCTACGAGCCCACCCCCGACCAACTCAAGGCCATCACCGAGGTGAAGCGCGACATGGAACGGGACCAGCCCATGGACCGGCTGGTGTGTGGCGATGTGGGCTTTGGCAAGACGGAGGTGGCGATCCGCGCGGTGTTCAAGGCCGTCACGTCAGGCAAACAGGTGGCGATGCTTGCCCCCACTACGGTGCTCGCCCAACAGCATTGGCGCACCCTCTCCGAGCGCTTTGCCCCCTATCCCCTGAAAGTGGCCCTGCTCAACCGCTTTCGTACGGCGGCCGAGCGCAAAGCCATCCTGGCCGGGCTGAAAGCGGGCACCGTGGACGTGGTGGTGGGTACCCACCAACTGCTCAGCAAGGACACCAGCTTTGATCAACTGGGCCTGTTGGTGGTGGATGAGGAACAGCGTTTTGGCGTCAACCAAAAGGAAAAGATCAAGGCCCTTCGTAAGGACGTCGACGTCCTGACCCTTTCAGCCACCCCCATTCCGCGCACTCTTTACATGAGTTTGTCGGGCGTGAGGGAAATGAGCCTGATCACCACGCCGCCGCCCCTGCGCCGGCCGATCAAAACCCATCTCTCGGCCCTTGATGAAGAGGCCGTCCGTAGTGCCCTGCGCCAGGAGCTGGATCGGGGCGGCCAGGTGTTTTATGTGGTCCCCCGGGTGGAGGGCATCGAGGATGTGGCCGGCCAATTGCGGGCGATGATCCCCGGGCTCAAATTGCTGGTGGCCCACGGCCAGATGGCCGAGGGGGAATTGGAGAGCGCCATGGTGGCGTTCAACGCCGGCGAAGCCGATGTGATGCTCTGCACCACGATCGTGGAGAGCGGCCTCGACATCCCCCGGGTGAACACGATCTTGATCGAGGACGCCCACAAATTTGGCCTGGCCCAGCTCTACCAATTGCGCGGCCGGGTAGGCCGCAGCGGCATCCAGGCCCATGCCTGGCTGTTCTATCCAGGCAACGCATCGCTCTCAGAAGCGGCCCGCCAACGACTCCGGGCCATCCAGGAATTTGCCCAACTCGGCAGCGGCTACCAGCTCGCCATGCGCGACATGGAGATCCGCGGCGTGGGCAATTTGCTGGGGGTGGAGCAAAGCGGCCAAATGGAAGCAATTGGCTTCGACCTCTACATGGAGATGCTGCAGGAGTCCCTCGCCGAGATCCAGGGTCAAGACATCCCCGCCGTCGAAGACACTCAAATCGACCTGCCGGTCACGGCCTTTATCCCGGGCGATTGGATCACCGAAAACGATGAAAAAATTACTGCCTACCGCCAGGCAGCCGATTGCACCTCCAAGGAGAACTTGGTGGAGCTGGCCGCTGGCTGGGTCGACCGCTACGGCGCCATCCCGGCTCCGGTGCAATCGCTACTCCTGCTGATGCAACTCAAGCTGGTGGCCAAGCGCTGCGGCTTCTCGCGGATCAAGCCTGAAAAGCCCAACATCGCCTTGGAAACACCGATGGAAGAACCCGCCTTCCGCAACCTGCGCCAGGCCCTTCCCACCCACCTCCATGGCCGCCTGGTCTTCCAGGCCGGATCGGGCAGCACGGCCAAGGTGCTCGCCAGGGGCCTGGGCATGCTGCCCATGGAAAAGCAGTTGGAGCAGCTGATGGACTGGCTGAATGTGATGGCGGACCAAATCCCTGGCTCCGACGGCCTCACCGATGCCCAGCGCACCGAGCAACTCAAGGCCAAAAACGAAGCCGTCCTGAGTGTTTGAGGCCACCCCCACGGGCGAGCGCAAACCTTCGTTACGATTCTGAGAACGTTGACGGCTGGGCCATGGGTGAACTCCTCGATATCGGCTCAGGCTTCGAATTTGGCTCCGGCCTGACCTCTGCCTTTGTGGGCCTAGTTGGTCTTGTCTTGATGGCCACGATGAACAATCCTGGCAACAACAACGACGACGACGATTCCAGCCCCGGTGGGGGCCTGATGCAGCCCGTCGCCTAGCCAGGCCCTTGGTTCAGGTCAGATTGGTAGGCCCGCGGCACAACCACCAAAAAGAGCCACCACCACAGCAATACTGCCAGCACCACTGGCGCAGATATCCACCAGCGGTGCAAGAGCAGCCAGCTGCCACCGATCCCCGTGAGGCCGGTGAGCAGGATGGTCCAGGGCTGGCACCACCAGGGTTTGCTTTGCCACAGGGAGCTGGAGCTGCCGTCTTCCGTTGCCAAATCAGCCTTAACCATGCACCCCCCTTAGTTCCTGGGCAGGGCTGAGGGCAAATTGGCACCCGTGGGGCTGTAGGCCTGCACACCCGGTTTGGCAGCAGTTTTGGCTGAGGCCTTGAGGGTATTCAGCTGTTTCACCAGGGTGTTTTCTGCCACCTTGTATTGGGGATCGCGCCGGGTACCCAGATCCTCAAGCTTCAGCCGCTGGGCCTCCAGCGCGGTCATCTTGACCGACACATCCGGATCAATGCCGTGCTTGTGAATATCCCGGCCACTGGGGGTCAGGTACTTGGCGATGGTCACGGTCATGCCGGAGCCATCGGAGAGGCCCCGCACCGATTGCACCAGGCCCTTGCCGAAGGTCTTTTGGCCTACCAACAGGGCCCGGTGGTTGTCCTGGAGGGCACCGGAGAGGATCTCACTGGCACTGGCGGAACCCTCGTTGACCAAAATCACCAGGGGTTTATCAGTGAGCGCCCGGCCTGTGGCCCGCTTGATGTCTTGAATCCCGTCGCGGGTTTTAGTGGACACAATGGTGCCCTCATTGAGCCACTCCCGGGCAATTTCGACACTGGCAACCAACAATCCACCGGGATTGCTGCGTAGGTCGAGTACATAACCATCGACACCCTTCGCCTCCAAATCCTGAACGGCAAGGCGCATATCTTTCGTAGCCGTTGCCGTGAATTGCTTGAGGCGGATATAACCCACCTTGCCGCCATCGGGGGTGGTGTTGAGTTGGTGCTCCACCGCATGCAGCTCAAGCCTCTGGCGGGTCAAAGCCACATCCAGGGATTGGGTCTTGCGCTTGAGGGTGAGGGTGACGGTGGTGCCAGCCTGGCCGCGGATCAATTTGACCGCGTCTTCGGTGCCCATGCCCTTGGTGCTCTTGCCATCGATGGCCAGAATCACGTCCTTCGGCTGAACGCCAGCCTTCGAAGCTGGTGAGCCTTCAATCGGGGAAATGACCACCAACTGTTTGGTGTCCTTATCGAGGCTCAGCTGGATACCAACCCCGGAGAGCTCCCCCGAGGTGTCGATCTGCATTTCCTTAAACTCCCGCGGGTCCAGGAACCGGGTGTAGGGGTCGTCCAGGCTGGAGAGCATGCCCCGAATGCCTTCATAGGCTTCCTTCGGACTGCCATAGGTCTTGGCCAACATGGCCTTGCGCAACTTGCGCCACTGCTCCGGCGTGTATTTGCCGTTGATATCGAGGTAGTCGCGGAAGACGATCTGCCATGCCTGGTCCATCACCTCCTTCGGGCTATCGCTGACGAGCGAAGCCCCACTTGGGGCAAGCAAGGGGGGGATGGCAATCGACGCCAAAAGCCCCGTTGCTCCAAAGCCTGCGAGCACTAGCACCCTGGCGTTTCCCCTGCCCATGCTGCGAGCTCCCAATGCCCTACGGATCCCCACAAGCTAGTCGCCTAAGCCAGGCTTCGAGCAGGGCGAAAACCGAAGCAATTGGGGAGTCAGGCCCCGGGCTCAACCCAGCGTCCATCCTCCTTAATCAGGGCAATCAATGCCTCCACCCCCTCGGCTTCCGGAACCCGGCGAATCTCATCGCGACCGCGGTACAGGGAAATGGTTCCAGGGGTTTTGCCGACATAGCCGTAATCGGCATCGGCCATCTCACCCGGGCCATTCACGATGCAGCCCATCACGGCAATATCGAGGCCGGTGAGGTGGGCCGTGGCCGAGCGCACCTGGTGCAGCACCTCTTCCAGGTTGAACAGGGTGCGGCCACAGCTGGGGCAGGCCACGTACTCGACCATGGTCTTGCGCAACCCAAGCGCCTGAAGAATCGAATAGCAAACGGGGATTTCTTTCTCCGGCGCTTCAGTGAGCGACACGCGGATCGTGTCGCCCAGGCCATCGGCCAAGAGGGTGGCGATGCCAGCGGTGCTTTTGATCCGGCCGTAATCGCCATCACCGGCCTCGGTGACGCCCAGGTGCAGGGGGTAATGGAAACCCTCGGCGTCCATGCGATGGGCCATCAACCGATAGGCGGCCAGCATCACCGGAGCCCGGGACGCCTTCATCGAAATCACAATGTTGTGAAAGTCGAGGCGATCGCAAATACGGATGAATTCCAACGCGGATTCCACCATTCCCGCGGGGGTATCCCCGTAGGTAAAGAGCATCCTCTCGGCCAAGGAACCGTGGTTCACGCCGATGCGGAGGGCCTTGTCCTGCTCCTTAAGCAAGGTCACCAGGGGTTCAAGCGTGGCCTGGATCCGATCACCGATCGCCGCCACCTCCTCAGGGGTGAACTCAGTGCGGCTGGGGTCGGGCTTATCGAAGACATAAAGGCCCGGATTGATCCGCACCTTGTCCACGTGCTGGGCCACCTCCAGGGCGATCTTCATGCCGTTGTGGTGGACATCCGCCACCAAGGGCACAGGCTGGTAGCTCTCTTCCAGGCGCTGGCGGATCTCCTTCACCGCCTTGGCATGGGCCAGGCTGGGCACGGTGAGGCGCACAATCTCACAGCCCGCCTCATGCAGCCGGCGAATCCCGGCCGTGGCTCCTTCGATGTCGAGGGTGTCCTCATTGATCATCGATTGGACCGCCACGGGGTGGTCACTGCCGATCCAGATGTCACCGACCCTCACACTGCGGGTTTTGCGGCGACGGATCACCGTGTCAAAGCGGGGATCGTTGGCCCAATCGGTTGCGGAAGCTTCGGGACGGGCCAGGGTGCCAGTCATGGTGAAGAGACCTTGAGATGGGCCAAGCCTGTCACAGGGAAGCGGGCAATTGGCGAAGTCGCTCGGCAGCACCACGAAGATCCTCCCGGGTGAGCCACTTCGGCTTGCCCTCGGCCGGCGATGGATTGCGCAACAGGTAGGAGGGATGGAAGAGGGGCATCAGCAGGCGGCCGCCGAGGAGGGAGCCCTCCCCCGCCAGCCAGTGGCCACGCAGCTGGCTCATGCCCGACTTCACCCCCAGCACCCCCGATAGGGCCGTAGCTCCGAGCAAGCCAATCAGGGGGGGATCCACCCAGGCAATTTGTTGGTCCAGCCAAGGACGGCAGGCAGCCAGTTCCCCAGCCCGGGGCTTGCGGTTGTCATGGGGCCGGCACTTCACCACGTTGCACAGGTAGACATCCCGGCTGGGATCGAGGCCGGCTTCGGCCAACAGCTGGTCGAGCAGCTGACCGGAGCGGCCCACAAAGGGCTCTCCCACCCCATCCTCTGTGGCCCCAGGGGCTTCCCCGATCAACATCAGGCGGGCCCGTTGGTGGCCCCGGCTGATCACCACCTGCTGGCGCCCGGAGCTGAGGCCGCAGCGGGTGCAAGCTCCACAGGCCGCGGCGAAAGCCGACCAATCGGGCGCCGAACCGGGGGCTAGGGCATGGGCCATGGGCGGGAGTGTTGGTTGGGAATTTGGTTTGGAATGAACGCCGCCGGGTTGGGGCGTGCGGCAAAGTGGTTGCATAGCTCATGCCGTGCCACCCGTAGCCGGCCATTGCCCCATGCCGGCCCCCGTGAACCATGCCGGATAGGGGCTTGCTCTCCGATCGAGCCAAGGCTCTCCAGCCTTCGCTAACCCTGGCCATCGCTGCCAAGGCCAAACAATTGCGCGCCGATGGGGCCGATGTCTGCAGCCTGAGTGCGGGCGAACCGGATTTCGACACCCCCGAATTCATCCGGGCCGCTGCCATCAAAGCCCTGGATCATGGCCAAACCCGGTACGGACCAGCCGCCGGGGAACCGGCCTTGCGCGAGGCGATCGCCGCCAAATTCAGCCAGGAAAACCACGTCCCCACCACGGCGTCCCAGGTGCTGGTCACCAACGGCGGTAAACAGGCCCTATACAACCTCTTTCAGGTACTGCTCGGCCCCGGCGATGAGGTGCTGCTGCCTGCGCCTTACTGGCTGAGCTATCCCGAGATTGCCCGGATGGCTGGGGCCTCGGTGAAGGAATTGCCCAGTGATGCCGACCAAGGCTTCCGGCTGAAGCCGGAGCAATTGGAGGCGGCTATCACCCCAGCGAGCCGGCTGCTCGTGCTCAATAGCCCGAGCAATCCCACGGGCATGGTGCTGAGCCGAGCCGAATTGGAAGCGATTGCCCACGTTTTGCGCCGCCATCCCCAGGTGCTCGTGGTGTGCGACGAGATCTACGAATTTCTCTTGGCCCCAGGCCATGCCCACCACAGCTTTGCGGCAGTGGCCCCCGACCTCGCCGACCGCATCTTCACGGTGAATGGCTTTGCCAAGGGCTGGGCCATGACCGGCTGGCGCATCGGCTGGCTGGCCGGAGCCCAAGAGGTGATTGCCGCCGCCAGCGCCCTGCAAAGCCAGACCACCAGCAATGTGTGCACCTTCGCCCAATTCGGCGCCCTGGCGGCCATCAGTGGCTCAAGGCAGTGCGTCCACGCGATGGCTGCCGAGTTCAACGTGCGCCGCAGCCTGCTCACCGAGGGGCTGATGGCCATGGAGGGCCTGAAGCTCATGGCCCCAGAAGGGGCGTTTTATGCGTTCCCGGACGTGAGCCACTTCGGGCTGGATTCGATGACCCTCTGCAACCGCCTGCTCGACGAGGTGGGTTTGGCCGTGGTGCCGGGCGTGGCCTTCGGCGACGACCGCTGCATTCGCCTGTCCTGTGCCGCGTCACCTGCCACCATCGAAGATGGCCTCGAGCGCCTTCAGCGCTTCCTGGTCTCCCTTTAGGGCTTTCCTCTTAGGGCATCCTCCTTAGGTCCTCCCCTGCCAGCCTCGTTGGCGGCCATTCCAATCCCGCCTGAACCGTTCTGATTCCATGCGCATTCCCGCCCGCTTCACCGCCGTTGCCGTTGGCCTGTCGCTGGCCCTCCTGCCCGCCCTGCCTGCCCTGAATCCAACGGCCCTAAGCGCCATTGGACTTGCTCCAGCTGGGGCAGAGGTGCAAAAACCCGTGCTGCGCATCGGTGCCATTCCGGATCAAAACCCTGAAAAGCTGAATCGGCTCTACGGGCTCGTCGCCAATGAGCTCTCCCAACAGCTTGGAGTGGCCGTCAAGTACGTGCCTGTCGCCGACTACTCCGCGGCCGTGAGTGCCTTCCGCACCGGCAATCTGGATGTGGTTTGGTTTGGGGGACTCACAGGGGTGCAGGCCACCCTGCTCAAGCCTGGGGCGCGCATGATTGCCCAACGGGATATCGATGCCCAGTTCTATTCGGTGTTCATCGCCAACACCGCCAGTGGCCTCAAGCCGATTCGCAATGTGAAGGGGCTGAGCGAACTCAAGGGCAAGCGCTTCACCTTCGGATCGGAAAGCTCCACCTCGGGGCGCCTCATGCCCCAATACTTTCTCAGCCAGGCGGGAGTGAAATTGAGTGATTTTGCCGGCGGAGCCCCGGGCTTCAGCGGCAGCCATGACGCCACCATTGCCCTGGTCCAAAGCGGGGCCTACCAAGCCGGCGCCGTGAATGAACAGGTTTGGAAATCCAACCTCCGCAACGGCAAGGTCAACCGGGCCAAGGTTGAAGTGATTTGGCGCACCAGCCCTTACCCCGATTACCTGTGGCTAGCCCAGCCCAACCTGGATCAAAGCTTTGGCAAAGGATTCACCACCAAGCTCTCGAAGGCCATCATCAGCTGGCGAACGAGTGATCCCGAGCAAAAGCAAATCCTGAAGTTATTTGGGGCCCAACAGTTCACCAAGGTGAACGCGGCCGAATACAAGCAGATTGAACAGGTGGGCCGGCAGATCGGCAAAATCCGCTGATCGGATCCGGCCCGTCCAAAGCCCAAATCATGGGCTTTGGGTTTGCATGAGGGCCATTCTTCGCACCAGGGGCCGGGCCAGCAGCCCCTGGATCACAAGATCCATAAGGATCACGATAAAGACCAGCGAAGCCAAGTTTTGGCCTAACAACTCTGCCGAAGCGGAGCTCACCCCGCTCAATTCCGGTACTTCCAAAGCCAGGCTCAATGAAAGGGCTAGGGGCACCGCAGCTCGCACCCCACAGAAGGAAATAGCCAGGAGGGCCCCTCGCTTCATCCGGCTCGAGCGATGAATGATCAGTACGGCCAAAGGACGAACCACAAGCAACAGGATCAAGGCTGTGGCAAAGCCCAAGGGCAGGATTCTGATCAATTGCTGGGGGCTCACCAAAAAGGCAAGCAGCAACAGGATTGTGTATTCAGCCAAGGTGTTAAAGGGCAGCAAAACCTTCTGCAACGCCTCGTGATTGACCCAGGAATCGCGGTAATGCCAGTTGCTCATGACAAGCCCACAGACAAACACCGCCACGATCCCGCCACCTCCAAAGACATTCCCCAAGCCGTAGGCCACAAAAGCTACGGATATGGCAAGAACCAGCAACTGGGAATGCTCGCGAAGCAACCGATCAATCAACACGCTGGCGCCCAGGCCCACCAGCAGTCCTGACAAAACACCAGCCAACACGTGTTTGAACAGGTTCAGCAACTCCTGAACAGCCCCCAATCCATAGGCAGCATGGAGATGGCCATGGCCGCCGTGGGCCTGGGCCTGAAATAAGGCCGCGATAAAACCGAAGCAAAGAATGGCTGCCAAATTGGTGAGGGCAGCTTCAAACTGCAGCACCTCACTGACCTCCCTGGGTAACCACCGCTTCAACGACTGCAGCAGGTCTTCGGTGGCAGAGCTATCGGTGGCCATCAAACAAGCTGCCGCTAGCAAGCCCGCACCCCAGGGCATGGCCGGAGCCCAGGCAAGGTCGACAAGATCCCCCCCTGGCGAACCCAGCCAAACGAGCCAGAAGGCAAGAAGGAAGAGGGTCACCATCACTCCCACGGTGGAGAGCAACAGGGCGAAGGTGAGGTGACCACGGATGCGGCGCAGGTCTGTTTTGAGGCCTGAATAGAACAAAAGCAGCGCCAGGCTCATCACATGCAAGGTTTCGACCTGGGCATGGTCGAGCGCTAAAACATCGCCACCCCTCATATTCACCACCAGGCCCACCACCAGGACCGTTAACGCGGCAGGTACCCCCAACCGGGTGGCCCAGCGATCCGCCGCCAACGCCAGTAAATACAGAAGGCCCAGAAAGAGGAAAAACCCCCTTGGCAGAAGCGTGCCTGGTAAGTGGCCAACGCCTTGGAAGGCAAAAAGGCAGGATGGAACGCTACCCAGATCCATTCCCGCAAGCTGCCCGTGATCCGTCAGACGCTAGAGGCTGACAACGCAGGGAGCCCAGGTGACCAAGCTCCCGGCCCGGCCCTGCTGGAACTGCAGGACATCGCCCTGGCCGGTCGGGGCCAGCAGCGCCTCGAGGCCATCAACCTCAACATCCACAGCGGTGAACGGGTCGCCCTGATTGGCGCCAGCGGAGCGGGGAAAAGCAGCCTGCTGGCGGTGGCCAATGGACTGATCAAACCCAATGGGGGCACCGTTCTCTGGCAGGGGGCGCCTCCAGCCAAAAGCCGGCGCCAACGCCGCCGCCAACAGGCCCGCATTGGCACCCTCTGGCAAGACCTGCGCCTGATCGAAGAACTCACCGTGCAGCAAAACCTCAATGGGGCCCGACTGGCCCAGTGGGGATGGCCCAAGGCCCTGCTCAACCTGCTGCTACCGCTCGAGACTGGGCGTTGTGCTGCCGCATTG
>CANHGA010000052.1 GCA_947460085.1 Synechococcaceae cyanobacterium | reverse complement strand
TGACCTGGCGCCACCGCGGCCACCGCGGCCTCCTGGGCCGCCAGCACCAGCTCATAGAGGGCCCGCTGCTCGCCGCTGAAGCGGCCCCCCACCGGGAAGGTGCGGGTGATGTCGCCGTTGTAGTAGTCGTTGAGCGAGCATCCCGCATCGATCAGCACCAAGTCGCCATCGCGCAGCTCGGCACTGTTGGCGGTGTAGTGCAGCACGCAGGCATTGTCGCCGCCGGCCACGATCGAGCCATAGGCCGGGCCGCGGGCACCCTGCTCGAGGAAGTGCTTCTCAATCACCGCCTGCACCTGCCGTTCCTTCAGGCCGGGGCGGGTCACCTGGCGGGCCAATTCATGGGCTTCGGCGGAGATGCGGGCGGCCTCCCGCATGCGCTCCAGCTCTTCGGGCCCCTTGCGCAAGCGCTGGGCGTGCAGCAGTGGACAGGGAGCCACCAGGCCGAGGGCCGCCGCTCCGCTGCGGGGCGCCCGATCGAGCTGCTGGCCCCAGGCCTCGAGCACCAAGGGCTCCACCTGGGGGTGGCGCCCCACCCGAAAGGCAATGCCCTCGGCGCCCTTGAGGTAGTCGGCCAGGCGCTGGGGGAGCTCCGCAAGGGGATGGGCAAGATCGGCGCCAAAGGTGGTCACCGCCCCGTCCACGCCCCACCGGAAGCCGTTCCACACTTCTGCAGTGGGCTCCTTGGGTTCCACAAACAACACAAAGCGGGCGTCGTCGCGGTGGGGCAAGAGCAGGGCCACCGCTCCGGGTTCGTCAAAGCCCGTGAGATACCAAAAATCGCTGTTCTGGCGGAAGGGGTACTCGCAGTCGGCGTGGTGCACCACCATCGGCGCCGCCGGAATCACGGCCGCCACCCCACCCAATTGCTCAAGAAAACGGGCCCGGCGCTGGGCAAAGATCGACATCAACGGGCAGCCTGGAGCGCAACGGTTGCACGCCAGTTTGATCGAGCCCCACCAACAGCCGTTGGCAGAGCCGATTAAATAGGTGCATTGCGCTCGCCTTGGCGCCCCGTACCCCATCGCGGTCCGATGTCCTCCACCAGATGCAGGCCTGAATGAACGACGTTGTCGCCCTGGCGCTGCTGGTGGTGGTCGTGATCGCAGGCTCGGCCCTGGCTTCGGGAGTGGAAGCGGCCGTGCTCACGGTGAACCCGGCCCGGGTGCACGAATTGGCGAACCGCGCCAAGCCGCTGCGGGGAGCTCGCCGGCTGGATCAACTGCGCCAACGCCTGGGTCGCACCTTGGCGGTGCTGGTGATTGCCAACAACGGCTTCAACATCTTTGGCAGCTTGATGCTGGGCGGCTATGCCGCCGTGGTGTTTAAAGGCCACAACATCGACGGCGCTGCTCTTCCCCTGTTTTCCATCGGCCTCACCGTGCTGGTGATCCTGCTGGGTGAAATCCTGCCCAAATCCATGGGCAGCCGTTTTTCGATGCCGGTGGCCCTGGCCAGTGCGGAGGCCCTGCATTGGCTCGGGCGGTTAATGCTTCCGCTTGTTCTGCTGCTTGAGCAGGTGCTGCCTGCGATCACCCAAGACAACGAAATCAGCACCAACGAAGACGAAATCCGCCTCTTGGCCAGGCTCGGTTCCCAAAAGGGTCAAATCGAAGCGGATGAGGCGGCCATGATCGCCAAGGTGTTCCAGCTCAACGACCTCACCGCCCGCGACCTGATGGTGCCCCGGGTGTCAGCCCCCACCCTCGATGGCGGGGCCCGCCTCGAGCAACTCCGCCCGGAACTGTTGGCAAACCATGCCGAATGGTGGGTGGTGCTGGGCGATGAGGTGGATGAGGTGCTCAGCGTGGCCAGCCGGGAACGCCTGCTCACGGCCCTGCTCGAGGGCAAGGACCACCTCACCGCCGCCGCCCTCGGCGAACCGGTGGAATTCGTACCCGAAATGATCCGCGCCGATCGGCTGCTCACCGCGTTCCGGCGGGACACCACGGGCGTGCGGGTGGTGGTGGATGAATTCGGTGGTTTCGTGGGTGTGATTGGTCCGGAAGCCGTCTTGGCGGTCTTGGCGGGCTGGTGGCGCCGCCCCCAGCCCGCCAGCGAGCCCACCTGATGGCGCCAGAGCCCTCCACCCCCCTGCGCTGCCGCCTGCTGCTTGAGCAGTGGCGCCAGCAACTGGTGCTCAGTGGGCGCGAGCATTCCGTGGTGGAAGGCCTGCTGGGGGCCTTTGATCGCCAATTGCTGCGCTTGCAAAGCCAGCACCTCAAGGTGGCCGTGTTCGGCCGGGTGGGGGTGGGCAAATCGAGCCTGCTCAATGCCCTGCTGGGCCATGCCGCCTTTGCCACCGATGTGGCCCATGGCTGTACCCGCCACCAACAGGCCCAGCCGTGGCACCAAGCCATTGCGGGGCTGCAACGGGTCGAACTGGTCGACACCCCAGGCATCGACGAGATTGCCGCCGCCGGCCGGGCTCGCCTGGCGGGCCGGGTGGCCCTCGGCGCCGACCTGGTGCTGCTCGTGCTCGATGGCGACCTCACCAGCGTTGAACTCGAGGCCCTCGAAGCGCTCTTGGCCAGCGGCAAGCCCCTTCTGCTGGTGCTCAACCGCAGCGATTGCTGGCCCGCTAGCGAGCAGGCCGCCCTGGTCGCCAGCATCCGCCGGCGCCTTCCGCCCAAGGCCCGCCACTTGGAGCTGGTGGCCGTCGCCGCGGCCCCCCGGCGGGCCAGCGTCCTGGCCGACGGCCGGGTGCGCAGCAACGTCGAAGCGCCGCGCATTGCCCCCCTGCGGGAGGCCCTGGTGGCCCTCCTGGAACAGCACGGTGAACTGCTCCTGGCCCTCAATGCCCTGCGCTCTGCCGATCGCCTCCACCACCAGCTGCAGCGCTGGCGCCTGAGCCACAGCCGCCAGGCCGCCCAAAGCCTGATCGGCCGCTTTGCGGCTCTCAAGGCCACCGGAGTGGCAGCTAATCCATTGGTTCTTTTGGATCTGGCCGGAGGCCTGGCCTGCGATACGGCCCTGGTGCTGCAGCTCTGCCAGCTCTATGGCCAGAAGATGCACAGCACCAGCGCCAGGGCCCTGCTCACCCGCCTCTCGGGCCACAACGCCCTGTTGGGTGGGGCCCAGCTGGGCATCCAAGTGGTGCTGAGCCTGGTCCGCCAGCTGCTGCTGGTGGCGGCCCCCCTCACTGGAGGCCTCAGCCTGGCCCCCGCCGCCCCCGTGGCCATCGCCCAGGCCGCCCTCGCCGTGCACACCACCCAGCGCACGGGCCGGTTGGCGGCGGCCGAACTGATCAAAGGCGCCGAACGGGGCGGCAAGCCGGGGGCCTTAATGCGGCGACTCAGCCACAGCGATCCCCAGGTGCGCCAGTGGCTCAACACCTGGCAGCACCAGTCTCCCGCCAGTCCACGCTCGAGCCTGCAAGCCCTGCTGCCATGAGTCAGCTGGCCCTCTTTGGCACCAGTGCCGACCCTCCCACCTGCGGCCACCAGGCCCTGCTCGAGGGGCTGCTGGGCCTCTATCCCGCCGTCGCCACCTGGGCCAGCACCAACCCGCTCAAACGGCACGGTGCCCCCCTCGATGAGCGGGCCCAGCTGTTGGGTTGTCTGGTGGAAGCGATCGGCAACCCGCGGCTCGAGCTCGCCCAGGAGCTCAGCAGCCCATGGACGATTGAAACCCTGGAGCGGGCCCACCAGCGCTGGCCCGAAGCCGAGTTGGTGTTTGTGGTGGGCAGTGATCTAGCGGCCCAAATCCCCAGCTGGAAACAGGCCGATCAAATCCTGGGCCGCTGCAGGCTGGCGATTGTGCCCCGCCATGGCTGGCCCCTCACCAGCGAACACCGAGCGGCCCTCGAAGCCCTGGGATCCCGGCCGGTGGAACTGGCCCTGCAGATCCCCGCCACCGCCAGTTCTGCCGTGCGCGAACGGCTCGACCCCAGCCAGATTCCGGCCGCCGTCCTACCGGCCTTGCTCAAGCACAATCGCTATGGCCTTGCTGAGCCGCCCTGCTGATGCGCATCGCCCTGGCCCAAATCAATCCCCTGGTGGGAGATCTGGCTGGCAATGGAGCCCGAATTCTGGCGGCCTGCCAGGAAGCGGCAGCTGCCCACGCAGATCTGGTGGTCACCCCGGAGCTTTCCCTCTGGGGCTATCCGCCCCGGGATCTGCTGCTGCGGCCGGCCCTGCTCAGCAACCAACAAGACGTCTTGGATCAACTCGCCGCCGAGCTGGCGGCCACCCACCCCGGCCTGGCCGTGCTGGTGGGCGTGGCCGAATCGATTGCGGCAGCCGAGAAGCCCAATCTGTTCAACGCCGTCGCCCTGGTCGCAGGTGGCCAATGGCGCATCGTCGCCCGCAAACAACTGCTGCCCACCTACGACGTCTTTGACGAACGACGCTATTTCCAAGCGGCTGACCAGCCCGCCGTTCTGGAGTTCCAGCAGGGAGGTCGCAGCTGGACGCTGGGTCTCACCATCTGCGAAGACCTCTGGGTTGAGGAGGAACTGCAGGGCCACCGCCTGGCTGGTCCCGATCCCGTAGCCGCTCTGCAACCGCACCGGATCGATGTGCTGCTCAATCTCTCTGCCTCCCCGTTTGGCCAGGCCAAGGCGGCCCTGCGCCATCGCCTCGCCGCCCGCGCCAGCCAAAAATTGCACTGCCCGGTGTTCTACGTGAACCAGGTGGGCGGCAACGACGAGCTGGTGTTCGACGGGGCCAGCTTTGTGGTGGATGCCAGCGGCACAGTCGCCGCCCAATTGGCCTGCTGCCAAGAGCACGTGGCCATCTGGGAAACCCCCAGGGCTGGGGGCGGCGCAGGCTCTCCTGGGGACAACCCAGAACCTCCTGGAACCAACCTCCCAACCCTGGGCCTGGGCCTGAACGCCCCCCTCCCCGAGCCCAACGAGCAGCTCTTCCGCGCCCTGGTGCTTGGCGTTCGCGACTACGCCCAAAAATGTGGCTTCCGCCGGGTGTTGCTGGGGCTGAGCGGTGGCATTGATTCAGCCCTGGTGGCCGTCATTGGTGCCGCCGCCCTGGGGGCCGAGCAGGTGCAAGCCCTGCTACTGCCGTCGCCCTACAGCTCGGAGGGCTCCATCAGCGATGCCACCGCCTTGGCCGAGCGACTTGGCATGGCGGCCCACACCCTGCCGATTGCCCCATTGATGGCGGGCTTTGATGCCGCCCTCGCACCTGCCCTGGATGGAGCGCCCCACGGGCTCACGGCTGAAAATCTTCAGTCGCGCATTCGCGGCTGCTTGCTGATGGCCGTGGCCAACCAGCAGGGCCACTTGCTGCTCTCCACCGGCAACAAATCCGAGCTGGCCGTGGGCTACTGCACCCTGTATGGCGACATGAATGGGGGCCTGGCCGTGATCGGCGACCTCTACAAAACCACCGTCTTTGACCTGTGCGATTGGCTCGACAGCCCGGCGGCGGTCCCCTGCCGCACCGCCCTGGGGCTACCTGCCAGCGGCGAGCTGGTGGGCGCCGCAATCCGCACCAAACCCCCCAGCGCCGAGCTGCGCCCGGACCAACGGGACAGCGATTCCCTGCCCGATTACGCCCTGCTCGATCCGATTCTCAAAGCCCTGATCGAAGAGCTGCGCAGCCCCGAGGAGCTCGTCAGCCAGGGCCTAGCCGATGGCAGCCCCGTGGATGGCGAGCACGCCGAACGGATCATGCAGCTGGTGCGGCGGGCCGAATTCAAGCGGCGCCAGGCCGCCCCCCTGCTGAAAGTGAGCGGCCGCGCCTTTGGCACCGGCTGGCGCATGCCGATTGCGGCGCTGTAGGCCAGCCGCTCAGGCCATCCCAGGGGCGAATGGCCGGGGGAACGGCCGGCCCAAAGCAGCAGGGCTAAGGCCTTCCCGCAACGCCAGAACCAACCCCGCCGCTTCGGCATAACTGCTAGCCGCGAGGGCCTCCAGCCCAAGGGCGGCAGCCGTGACATCCAGCAGGCAGGGATTGGCCACCGTGATCAAGGGCACCCCCAGCTCGGCGCAAGCCAGCACGGCCTCCCCACCCAGGGCCCCAGCAGGGGCCACCACCGCCCCCAGCTGGTCCCGGCCCAGGAGCTGGGGATCGGCCAACACCGCTGGTGACGCTGCTTCCAAGGGCACCAGCTGGGGTGCCCGGCTGAGGCCAACGAGCACACAGGGCAAAAAGGTGTATCCCAGCTCCTCACCCGCTGCCCGGGGATCCAAGCCGGGGTCGAGGGGCAAGGGGCTCAGGGCCGGCGCATGGGCGCAGGGAATGCCGAGATGGCTGCTGAGGAGGTGGCTGATCACCGCCTCGGCGCCGGCCAAACCATCCACCCCAGAGCCCTGGCGATAGGCCGCCAGGGCCTCACTCTCGGGATCCTCCGGGAAACGGGCCACCACGGCGATGGCCGTTGCTCCCTGGGCAAGCAATTGCTCACCGGCGCGCAGCAGGGCATCGGGGCGCTCCAGCTGGCCCCAACTGGCCCCACTCGCCCCCTGGCTCAAGCGCACCCCCAGCGGTGTGTCGGTGGTGATCACCGGCCCAATCTCCAGGCCCAAGGTGGCCCGACAGCCATCGACCACCTGGAGATGGCGCTGCCGCAGCTCCGGCTCCATGCCCCCATCCAGCAACAATCCCAGCCGCTGCCGCCTGACGGGCCTGAGGCCCAAGGCACCGGTGGCAAAGCGATTCAAGGCGGAGCCCTCCACGTACTGGATGCGGGGATCGCTCCAGTACAGGGCGGCACCATTCATCACATTGGGGTGGGTGATCAGGCAGCCACTGGCTGCCGCCAACAGCCTCGCCGCGGGCAGGGCATCCCCGGCATAGCCGCCCTGTTCACAGCCAATGCCGGTGGGGATCACCAGCAACGTGGGCATGGGGGACGCCATAGAAGCTCCAGGACTCATGCTGCGGGGCTCATAGGTCGTCTTCAATCACGACAACGGCCTCAATCACCAACACGGGTCCGGCAGGGCTGGGCTCCACCGCCGTAATCGCCCAACGCAGGGCCCGGCCATGGGCGGCCAAGGCCTGTCGCACCTGGTCCAGCAGCGGGCCGCCCTGGCGCAGCAGCCGCGGCTCCAGGGGCTCCAGCCTCACTTTTGGTACTGGCCGAACTGGGCTTCATAGAGGGCGTCCTCCTGGCCGGCCCGGAGCTTCAGATCGCTGCGGGGGAAGGACACACACAACAGGGCATAGCCCTGCAGCTGCAGTTCAGCTTTGACGCCCATGGCATCGGGTTGGTGCACCGTGCCCTCCGTGACCACAGCCGCACAGGTGGTGCAGACGCCTGAGCAGCAGGAGCTGGGCAACGGCACCCCGGCCGCTTCAGCTGCCGCCAACACGGTTTGCTCACTGCTGCACTGGAAGGTGTGGCTGCTGCCGTCGATGTCGCAGACAACAGTGAAGGCTTGGGAGTCGGTCACAGGGGAAGGGCAGCAGCGGGCCGTGAGAACCCATTCTCCCAGGCAGCCCTAAACCTGGTGCCACTGGCTGGGATGGGGGGCCAGGTATTCAGGCGGAGTCTGGCCTTCCCCGGCCGCTGGGGCTGAAAGGGCCAGGTCCAGGCTGATCGAGTAGCGGGTGTCGTCGGGGTCCCCGTTGGGCAACACAGCGTGATCAAGATTTGATGGGAACAAAACCAGCAAACCGGCCTGGGGTGCCAGATCAATCCAGGGTGCATTCCAAAGTCCTTGCGCCCCAGCCAGGGGGCCCCCATGGCCCACGGCCAAGCCAGGCACCAATTCGTTCACCTGCCGGTGGGGGTAAAGGCGCAAACAGCCCTGGCGGCCACTGCCATCGCCGTTGAGGTAATAGACCGCACTCACATGGGCATTGGGGTGATGGTGGCGGCCAACCACCTGATCGAGTTCGCTTACCACCGGCCAACAGCGCTGCAGATGCAGGGAGACCTGGCTCAAATCAAAGCCCAATCCCTGCAAGTAGCTGCGGGTATGCCCCAGCAGGGAGGCGATCAAAGGCGCAAAGGCTGGGTGGCGATGGAGTTGCCAGACGCCATTGAGATCCCCGGTCCATGCACAACCCGGATCCGGATTGGAGCTGGCCCCACCCCGAAGCTCGTTAATCGCCTGCAACTGGAAGGCCGTGTCCAACGGATCCGGGGCCAACTGCACCCGCCCGAGGGCCACCGGAAACAGGGGCTCAAGCGCCAGTTGCCCCAAGGCCAAAGCTCCCATGGCTGTCATGACCGCCGGCTCTAACGACCTACAGGGCCCATCCTCCTGCTCGGGTGGGCCAATGATGTCCTAGCCACAAAAAAACCCAGCAACCCAGCGGCCGTTGCGCCCGCTTTGCGGGCAACACGACCTTTGGGATGCTGGTTTTTAGGGTTGAGAAGGAAACTTCACAACCCGAGAGAGATTTAACCAATCGCTTGATTAAATCAGCTTGGTTAAACCAATCGAATCAACTAGACCATCGCGGCTGCGCCGCCCACCACTTCCAGGATCTCCTGGGTAATGGCGGCTTGGCGAGCCTTGTTGTAATCGAGGGTAAGGGTCTTCGCAAGCGCCTTAGCGTTATCGCTGGCGTTGTTCATAGCCGTCATGCGACTGGCCAGTTCCGAGGCAGCCGCCTCCTGCAGCGAACGAAGCAACTGGTTTTCCAGATACAACGGCAGCAGGGCATTGAGCAATTGATCAGGACTCTGATCAAAGACGACGTCGGAAGGCAGTTTGGCGACCGCATTGGGAGTGCTTCCCACTTCCACACCAAGCTCCCCGTTGCGGGTAGTTAGGCGGAAGATCTCATCATCGGGAAGCGCAATCCCTTGGGGATCCAGGGGAAGCAAGGTTTGAGACACGGGCTTGGAGCTCACCAAATTGATGAACTTGGTGAAGATGATTTCCACCCGATCGGTAGAGCCGGAGAGAAAATCAGCCAGCACGTCGCTGGCAATGCCCATGGCTTCCCTGGCATTGGGCACCTGCTCCAGGCCAGTAAACGTGGCCCGAATGGTATACAGCTTGGCGCGGTTCTGGAAGTAAGTAATTGCCTTACGACCAATCAGCACCAAATTGACGGTGTAGCCCTGGGCCTTGAGCTCGGCGTAACGGAGTTCGGTGCGCTTGATGATGTTCGCGTTGTAGCCCCCACACAGGCCCCGGTCGCCGGTCACAGCCAACAGGGTGATGGTGGAGACGTCCCGTTGCTCCAACAGGGGTGCATCGGCATCTTCAAATCGCATGCGCGATTGGAGATTCTCCAGGATGCGGGCCAGACGGTCAGCGAAGGGGCGACTGCGCAGCACCTGCTCCTGGGCGCGGCGCACCTTGGCGGCCGCCACCAGGCGCATGGCCTCGGTGATCTTGCGGGTGTTCTTGACCGAACTAATTCGGTCGCGGATGTCCTTGAGGTTTGCCATTGGTTATGCCCTTCCTCAAACCGAGGCGAGCATGGTCGACTTCACCTCTTGGATGGCATCCTTGAGCATGGCCTCAGCTTCTTCGCTGAGTTGCTTCTCGGTCTGCACCTTGGAGATGAAGTCAGCCTTGTTGGACTTCAGGTAGTCACGCAGTTCGCGGCAGAACTGAACAACGGATTCCACGGGAACTTCGTCAATCAGGCCTTTCACACCGGCGTACACAACGGCCACCTGTTCGGCAAGGATCAGGGGGCTGAACTGGGGCTGCTTGAGGATCTCACGCAGACGCTTACCCCGGGCCAGTTGCTGCTGGGTAGCAGCATCGAGGTCGGAAGCGAACTGGGAGAAGGCCGCCAGTTCGTCGAACTGGGCCAGTTCCAGTTTCAGGGTGCCGGCAATTTTCTTGATCGCCTTGGTTTGGGCTGCCCCGCCCACCCGGCTCACGGAGATACCCACGTTGATCGCGGGACGCAGACCGGAGTTGAACAGGTCGGAGCTGAGGAAAACCTGACCATCGGTGATCGAGATCACGTTGGTGGGGATGTAGGCCGAAACGTCTCCCGCTTGGGTTTCGATGATCGGCAGGGCGGTCATGCTGCCCTTGCCCATGGCATCGGAAAGCTTGGCAGCCCGCTCGAGCAGACGGCTGTGGCAATAGAAGACGTCGCCGGGGTAGGCCTCACGGCCGGGGGGACGACGCAGCAGCAGCGACATCTGGCGGTAGGCCTGCGCCTGCTTGGTGAGGTCGTCGTAGATGACCAGGGTGGCCTTGCCCTTGTACATGAACGACTCAGCCAGGGCTGCGCCGGTGTAGGGGGCAAGGTATTGGAGTGCGGCGGCTTCGGAAGCGCTGGCAGCCACCACGATGGTGTAGTCCAGGGCTCCTTTCTCGCGGAGCACTTCCACCACGTTGGCCACAGAAGCCGCCTTCTGCCCGATGGCGACGTAGACGCAAACGACGTCTTCGCCCTTCTGGTTGATGATCGTGTCGATCGCGATCGCGGTTTTGCCGGTCTGGCGGTCACCGATGATCAGCTCGCGCTGGCCACGGCCGATGGGGATCATGGCGTCGATCGCCGTGATGCCGGTTTGCATCGGTTCGTGCACCGATTTGCGCTGGATGATGCCAGGCGCCATCGATTCGATCAGCCGGGTCTCGGTGGTGGCGATGTCACCCTTGCCATCGATGGGCTGACCCAAGGAGTTCACCACGCGGCCCAGCATGGCGTCGCC
>CANHGA010000051.1 GCA_947460085.1 Synechococcaceae cyanobacterium | reverse complement strand
ATGTGCTCCTACCTGCTGGTGGGTTTTTGGTACGACAGGGATGGGGCCGCCAATGCAGCCCAGAAAGCTTTTGTGGTGAACCGGGTCGGCGACTTTGGCCTGCTGCTAGGAATCCTGGGCCTGTTTTGGGCCACAGGCAGCTTCGGCTTTGAGGAGATTGGCAGTCGGCTGCAGGAGGCCATCGCAGGCGGCAGCGTGCCCGGCTGGGCTGCCATCACCCTCTGCCTCCTGGTGTTCATGGGACCGATGGCGAAATCGGCCCAGTTTCCGCTCCACGTTTGGCTGCCCGATGCCATGGAGGGGCCCACGCCAATTTCAGCCCTGATCCACGCCGCCACGATGGTGGCCGCCGGGGTGTTCCTGGTGGCCCGCCTCCAACCGGTTTATGTGCCGTTCCCGGAGGTGCAAACCGTGATTGCCGTGGTTGGCACGATCACCCTGTTCTTGGGGGCCTCGATTGCCCTCACCCAGATGGATCTCAAAAAGGGCCTGGCCTACAGCACCGTCTCCCAATTGGGTTACATGATGCTGGCCATGGGCTGCGGTGCCCCCACCGCCGGCATGTTCCATCTGGTGACCCACGCCTTCTTCAAGGCGATGCTGTTCCTGTGCTCAGGCTCGGTGATCCACGCCATGGAGGAGGTGGTTGGCCATGAACCCGTGCTCGCCCAAGACATGCGGTTGATGGGTGGGCTCAGGAAATTCATGCCCATCACCAGCACCACCTTCTTCATTGGCTGTTTAGCGATCAGTGGCATCCCGCCCCTGGCCGGTTTCTGGAGCAAGGACGAAATCCTGGGCCAGGCCTTCGGCAGCTTTCCCATCCTCTGGGTTGCCGGTTTCTTCACCGCCGGCATGACCGCCTTCTACATGTTCCGGCTGTACTTCCTCACCTTTGAAGGGAGTTTCCGCGGCGGCAACAAGGATGTCCAAGTCGAGCTGATGGCCGCCGCCGGCAAGGTGGCTGAACCCCATGGCGATTCTGGCCACAGCCTGGCGGCCCATCCCCACGAATCGGGCTGGCAGATGGCCATGCCCCTGGCGGTGCTGGCCGTGCCTTCCGTGCTGATCGGGCTGCTCGGCACCCCGTGGCATAGCCGCTTCGCCGCCCTGCTCAATCCCGAGGAAGCCGCCGAGATGGCAGCCCACTTCTCCTGGGCTGAATTCCTGCCGCTGGCTGGTTCCTCCGTGGCCATCTCCACAGCCGGCATCACCCTGGCGGTAGTGGCCTACCTGCTGCACAAGATCGACCTGGGCACCGCGGTGGCTGGCCGCTTCCCGGCCCTGAACCGCTTCCTGGCCAATAAGTGGTATCTCGATGCCCTCAACGACAAGATTTTCGTTCAGGGCAGTCGCAAGTTGGCTAGGCAGGTGCTCGAAGTGGATTCCAAGGTGGTGGATGGGGTGGTCAACCTGACGGGCCTGGTGACCCTGGGCAGCGGCGAAGGCCTCAAATACTTCGAAACCGGCCGGGCCCAGTTCTATGCCCTGATCGTGTTTGGCGGTGTGATCGCCCTTGTGGTTCTGTTTGGCGCCTTTGGCTAGGGCTGTCGCAAAACGGACTGTGTGACATCCATCACCGGCAGAGTGCAACCAGGGACAGGATTTCTACACTCATTCCAAAGGCGAGTTTTAGTTCGTGCCGTTCCCTTGGCTGAGCGCGTCAATCCTGTTCCCGATTGCCGCGGCCCTGCTGATCCCCTTCTTCCCTGATGAGGGCCAAGGCAAACAGGTGCGGTGGTACGCCCTGGGCGTTGCCTTGATCACCTTCCTGCTGACGGTGGGCGGCTACCTCAACGGCTACGACCCGAGCGACCCGGGCTTGCAGTTGGTGGAGCGGGTGGAGTGGCTGCCCGATATCGGCCTGGCCTGGTCGGTGGGCGCCGATGGCATCTCGATGCCCCTGATCCTCCTCACCAGCTTCATCACCGCGTTGGCGGTGTTGGCGGCCTGGCCGGTCACCTTCAAACCCAAGCTCTTCTTCTTCCTGCTCCTGGCCATGGATGGCGGCCAAATCGCCGTCTTCGCCGTGCAGGACATGCTGCTCTTCTTCCTGGCCTGGGAACTGGAACTGCTGCCGGTGTATCTGCTGCTGGCGATCTGGGGTGGCAAAAAGCGCCAGTACGCCGCCACCAAGTTCATCCTCTACACCGCAGGCAGCTCCCTCTTCATCCTGCTGGCGGGACTGGCCATGGCCTTCTACGGCGGGGGCATTCCCACGTTTGAGTATTCCGCCCTGATGGCCAAGGGCTTCCCAGCGGGGTTCCAGCTGCTCTGTTATGCGGGGCTGCTGATCGCCTTTGGGGTGAAGCTCCCGATCGTGCCCCTGCACACCTGGCTGCCCGATGCCCACGGGGAAGCCACCGCCCCGGTGCACATGTTGCTGGCAGGGATTCTGCTGAAGATGGGCGGCTACGCCCTGCTGCGCTTCAACTGTCAGATCCTGCCCGATGCCCACGCCCAGTTCGCGCCGCTGCTGATCGTGCTGGGGGTGGTGAACATCATTTATGCCGCCCTCACCTCCTTCGCCCAACGCAACCTCAAACGCAAAATTGCCTACAGCTCCATCAGCCACATGGGGTTTGTGCTGATCGGCATCGGCAGCTTCAGTGCCCTCGGCAGCAGTGGCGCCATGCTCCAAATGATCAGCCACGGGCTGATTGGAGCCAGCTTGTTTTTCCTGGTGGGTGCCACCTACGACCGCACCCACACCCTCCAGCTCGATGAGATGGGCGGGGTGGGGCAAAAAATGCGCAAAATGTTTGCCCTCTGGACCATCTGCTCCCTGGCATCCCTGGCCCTGCCAGGGATGAGTGGCTTTGTCTCCGAGTTGATGATCTTTGTGGGCTTAGCCACCGATGAGGCCTACACCCTGCCGTTCCGGATCGTGATCTCTGGCTTGGCCGCCATCGGCGTGATCCTCACCCCGGTGTATCTGCTCTCGATGCTGCGGGAAATCTTCTACGGCAAGGAAAACGTGGAGCTGGCCTCCCACAGCCACCTTGTCGATGCGGAGCCCCGCGAGATCTACATCGTGGGCTGTCTGCTCGTGCCCATCATTGGCATTGGCCTCTATCCCCGCCTCCTCACCGACACCTACCGGGCCTCCATGGAAGCCCTCGTGGCCCGGGATGACAGTGCGCTGCGGGCGTTGACCGCCCCGGCAGGCTCGAGCCTGATTCGCCAGAACCCCTTCACGGCTCCTTCGTTGGGCTAGGAGCTCAGAGTTCGCCTGGCGTCGGGGTGATCGCTAGGTACCACCAGATTTAGGGGGTGGTTGGAATTGGCCAATACCTGTAGCGTAAGCAAACCGAGTCTCAAGGAGCGACACAACACCGGTGGCAGAAGGGGGCGCCAGGCTGGCCATCCGGCTGCTGCAGGACGCAGCCGTCCGGGGAGAACTCGACCCCTGGGATGTGGATGTGATTGCCGTTGTCGATGGCTTTCTCGACCAATTACGCCAAAGGATTGAGCTGCCCAGGCTGGTGGCCGCCGCCGGTGGCAGCTACGAACAGGACCTGGCCGAGACCAGCGAAGCCTTTCTGGCCGCCTCCGTGCTGGTGGGCCTGAAGGCCGAAGTGCTCGAGGCCGCCACGTTCCCCCCCGAGCCCATCCAGGACGACAGCTTGGGCTTTGATTTCGACGACGACGGCCAGGGCTGGCTGATGAACCCCGGCCTCGAGATGCCGCGCAGGCCCGAACGGCATCTCTGGCGCCGCCCCGTAGCCCCGCCCCCGCTGCAGCGGCCGGTCACCCTGGGGGAGCTGATCCGTCAACTCGAAGACATTGCCGAGCGGATCGAAGACGATGAGGGCAAAATCCGCAGCCGCCACCGCCCCAAGCGCTACAGCGAACGGGCCGCGATTGAGCAGGTGGCAGCCCTCGCCCACCGGGAAAAGCTGCCCGAAACCACAGCGGCCCTGAGTCAATTCCTCTTGCAATGGCCCCAAGCCGTGGAATGGGCCGGCTTCGAGGAGCTGGTGGAGGCCTGGGCCGCTTCGGTGGAGGCGAAGGGTGCCGCCGCAGAATTGGATGCCGACCGGGTCGGTGTCTTCTGGGCCCTGCTGTTCCTCTGCCACCAAGGCAAGGTGGAACTCGAACAAACGGGCGGCTTGTTTGGCCCCTTAAGCCTGAAACGACTGCTGGATGCGGGTGAGAGCGTGCAATTGGCCCTCAGGCCAGCTCTAGTGCCGGCTCTTGAACCGCTTGCCGCCTAGGTCCATGACTAGGGTGGGATCTTCGACCGACGTGAGCAAACGCCAATGAAGGCGATGATCTTGGCGGCCGGCAAAGGCACCCGTGTACGTCCCATCACGCACACGATCCCCAAGCCGATGATCCCCATCCTCCAGAAACCCGTCATGGAGTTTCTGCTGGAGCTACTTCGGGAGCACGGCTTTACCGAAATCATGGTGAACGTCTCCCACCTGGCTGAGGAGATCGAGAATTACTTCCGCGATGGTCAGCGTTTCGGCGTCGAAATTGCCTACAGCTTTGAAGGCCGCATCGAAGACGGCGAACTGATCGGCGATGCCATGGGTTCCGCCGGCGGACTCAAAAAAATTCAAAATTTCCAGCACTTCTTCGACGACACCTTCGTGGTGCTCTGCGGGGACGCCCTGGTCGACCTCGATCTCACCGAAGCGGTGAAGCGCCATAAAGCCAAAGGCGCCCTCGCCAGCCTGATCACCAAACGGGTCCCCCGCGACCAGGTGAGCAGCTACGGCGTCGTGGTCACCGACGAGGACGGCCGGGTGCGCTCCTTCCAGGAGAAGCCGGAGGTGGATGAGGCCGCCAGCGACATGATCAATACGGGCATCTACATCTTTGAGCCGGAGGTGCTGGATTTCGTTCCCAGCGACCAGGCCTTTGATATCGGCTCCGACCTGTTCCCCAAGCTGGTGGCCGCAGGGGCCCCCTTCTACGCCCTGCCGATGGAATTCGAATGGGTGGATATTGGCAAGGTGCCCGACTACTGGCAAGCAATCCGCGGCGTGCTCCAGGGCCAGGTGCGCCAGGTCAAAATCCCTGGCAAACAAGTGCGCCCAGGCATCTATGCGGGCCTGAATGTGGCCGCCAACTGGGATCAAATCAACGTGACCGGGCCCATTTACGTGGGCGGCATGACCAAGATCGAAGACGGCGCCACCATCATTGGTCCGGCCATGATCGGCCCCAATTGCCACATCTGCGAAGACGCCACGATCGACAACTCGATCATCTTTGACTATTCCCGCATCGGTGCGGGGGTGCGCCTGGTGGAGAAGTTGGTGTTTGGCCGCTATTGCGTCGACCGCAACGGCGACCACTTCGACCTCCAGGAAGCGGCCCTCGATTGGCTGATCACCGATGTGCGCCGCCAGGATGTGGTCTCCCCATCAGCGGAGCAGAAGGCCATGGCCGAACTGCTCGGCACCGACCTGGCCCTTACGGGATCGAACTGACCCCTGCCAAAGGACCCAACCCGGCCAACCGCAGGATCTCTGGGATTCGCTCTTCTGCCTTGATCGCCATCAAATGGACCCCCTGGGCTAGCTCCAGGTAGCTGGCAACCTGCTCCGCCGCAATCGCCACCCCTTCGGCAGCCGGGTTGGCCGCCCCGGCCAAGCGATCAATCACAGCCTGGGGGATGTTGGCGCCGGGCACCACCCGGTTGATGAAGGCCGCATTTTTCGCCGACTTGAGCAGGAAAACCCCCGCCAGTACGGGGATCCCCAAGGGTCCAGCGATCTCGTCCACAAAGCGTTCGAGCGCCGGGCGATCGGTGACCATCTGGGTTTGGAGAAAGCGCGCTCCAGCGGCTTGCTTGCGGGCAACCCGGCTTTTAAGGCCGCTCCAGCTGGGCGACTGGGGATCGGCAGCGGCCCCCGCAAACAGGGCCGTCGCCCCATCGGGCAGCTCCCCTGCCACCGGGTCGATGCCCCCATTGAGCTGGCTCACCAGTTGCAACAACCGCACCGCCTCGAGTTCATTCACGGGCCTGGCCCCCGGTTGGTCGCCGGCGCGCACCGGATCGCCGGTGAGGCAAAGCACATTGCGCAAACCCAGGGCGTGGGCCCCCAGCAGATCCGCCTGCAGGGCAATCCGATTGCGATCCCGGCAGGCCAGCTGCAGCACGGGCTCAATGCCTGCATCGAGCAGCAAGCGGCACATCGCCAGGCTGCTCATCCGCATCACCGCTCGGCTGCCATCGGTCACGTTGACGGCATGCACCCAACCCTTCAGGGCCTTGGCCGCCGCCAAGGTTCGGCTGGGATCCCCCCCGCGGGGCGGCGTAACTTCCGCTGTGATGGCCAACTGTCCGCTGGCCAAGGCCTGTTGGAGCAGCAAGCCAACCCTTGTTGAGCAAGCCCCATCATGCGGCAACGCCATGCCTACAGTGATCCCAAGCCTGCAGGGTGGGGGATGGATCGCGCGTACGACAGCCGGGAGCCGGCCATCTCAGAGCGGGAGACCGAGATCGTTGAGCTGGTAGCCCGGGGCCTCACCAACCAGGAGATTGCCCAGGTCCTCACGATCAGCAAGCGCACCGTGGACAACCACGTGAGCAATATCTTCACCAAAACGGGTGCCAAAAATCGGGTGGCCTTGCTGAATTGGGCCATGGACAACGGCAAGATCTGCCGCGATGG
Organism: Synechococcaceae cyanobacterium; assembly: GCA_947460085.1. Lineage (GTDB taxonomy): Bacteria > Cyanobacteriota > Cyanobacteriia > PCC-6307 > Cyanobiaceae > Cyanobium_A. The sequence continues at coordinate 4,085 of CANHGA010000051.1, read as the reverse complement.
CTTCAACTGCTGCGCCATCGACACCAGCCATCCCTAGGCATCGGCCCAGGCCGGGTCGCCTGAAAGCAACTGCTGGCGTCGATGCTCAGGCCAATCGGCCAGGGGGTGCTGGGCCAAGGCCGCATTGCTGAGGGAAGGGCGACCGGTGAGTTCGAGCACGCAGCAGGCTGGAATCGGCACAGGCTGCTCGGGATCCTGCAACTCCACCTCCGCCACCACCAAGGGGGCATTGCTGCCCTCGAACACATCCAGCACCCAATCGCCGCCGGGCCAATTGAGGCCATAGCGCCATTTGCTGAGTTGGCTCGGCGCCAGATCCAGCAGGCTGCGGGCATCCTCCAGGGGAATCGGATACTCGAACTCCTGGCGCACCAAACCATTGGCCGAGCCTGCCGTTTTGAGGGTGAGCCACGCCTCCTGCTTGGCGGTTCGCACCCGCACGGTGAACCCCTCGGGTCCGCTCACGAGATAGCCCTGCTGTAGCTGGGCCTGCCAACGGATCGCCTCCCGCCACTGCTCCCCGTGGACCAGAAAGCGCCGTTCAATCTCGAGGGCCATGGGACTTAGTTATGGGAGGGCTCTGCGGCGACAAGGCTGCCGGTCCAATGCAGTTTGCGCGTCAAGGTGCGGTAATAGGACGGGCTTTGTTCCAGCACCACCTGGAGGGCGGGGTGGGAGCTGCGTTGCACCATGGCCCGATCCCCAGGTTCCAGTTGGGTGGCGTGGGCTCCGTCCTTCCAGAGCTTCACCCGGCGGCTGGTTTCACCCAGGGGCCACACGGAGAGCTGGGAACGCGGCGGCACCACCACGGCCCGGCTCGAGAGGCTCATCGGGCAAATCGGGTTCACCACAATCGCCTCAATGCCGGGATGGAGGATCGGCCCACCTGCTGCCATGGCATAGCCCGTGGAACCGGTGGGGGTGGCGATGATCAGGCCGTCGCCGCGGTATTGATCCACCACCTCGCCATCAATCTCCAACTCGAGGACGCAGGTGGGTGACACCTCATCGAGACAGGGGCGGAAATAGAAATCGTTGAGGGCGAGATGGGTCTCCTCAAGGTCCTCCTGGGGGCCGCCTGAACCACCGTCCAATCCGTAGGTCCTACCCCGTTCCACATGGGCCTGGAGCATCATGCGCCGCTCCATGGCAAAGCGATCATCCCGGAGCCGATCCCAGAGGCAGTCCTCTTCACCGCTGAGTTTGAGCAGTTGGCGCTCATGGGTCAAAAAGCCCAGGTGCCCGCCCACGTTGAAGCTGAGGATCGGCACCCCGAGCGGCGCCAGATGGCGGGCCGCCCCCAGGACCGTGCCATCTCCCCCCAGCACCAAGGCCAGATCGGGGAGCGCGTCCTCGGTGGCCAGCAGGCCCGGAAATGGGTTCGCATAGAGGCCGCTTTGGGCCGTCACCACATGGGCTCCCTGGCGGCGTAAATCTTCGGCGCAGCGCTTGGCCTGGCGCTGGGCCGCCTGGCTACCAGAGCGCGCAATCAACCAGACCCGCTCAAGCAGCATGGGACAGGCCGGCTACCAACGGAGCAGGTTGAAGCGCTCCATATCCACCGTTTCCCGGTTGCGGTAGAGCGAAAGCAGGATCGCCAGGCCCACAGCCGCCTCCGCAGCAGCGACGGTAATCACAAAGATCGTGAACACCTGGCCCCGGATCAGCTGGCCATCGAGGTAATTCGAGAAGGCCATCAAGTTGATGTTCACGGCATTCAGCATCAGCTCAATGCTCATCAACACCCGCACCGCATTACGGCTGTTGATCAGCCCCCAAACACCTGTGCAGAAGAGCACCGCGGCCAACGCCAGGTAGGCCTCGAGGGGGATCGTGGAGGAGATGCTGGGGTCCATCGGAGCAAGAAAGGGCTAGGAGAGGGCGAAGCGGAGTGGGAACGAAAAGGGGTTGGGACAGTCACCGGGGCGTCCTATCAAGCAGCAAGGGCGTGCGTGCCTTCTCAATGAGGCCTTGATCAACCGGGTCGCCCGTGGCGATATCGCTGGAAATGACATCCCGACGGGCCAACACGATGGCGCCAATCATGGCGATTAACAGCAACACCGAGGCCAACTCAAAGGGCAGCAGGTAATCGCTGAACAGATGTTCGCCAATGCGAATCGTGGCATCTTCGCCAACAGGTTCTGGTCCCGGCAGGGGCCACGGCGTGATGAAGGCGACCCGAATTAACAGGGCGAACAAGCCGGCACATACCGCCCCAGAGAGCACCCGGCGCAGGGCTAAACCGGGGATGGCCTCAAGGTTTTCCTTTTTGTTCACGAGCATGATCGCGAACAAAATCAACACATTCACTGCTCCCACGTAGACCAGCACCTGGGCCGCCGCCACAAAGCTGGCGTTGAGCATCAGGTAGAGCCCCGCCACCGAGAGAAACACCCCTCCAAGGAGGAAGGCGGAATAGACGATGTTGGGCAGGAGCACCACACCCAAGGAACCCAACACCAGGGTGGCCGCAAGGACCCCAAAACAGATCAGCTGGGTGGTGGAGGCGATGGTCATGAAGGGGTCTCCTCGGTTGTCTGGGTCACCTGGGCTGTCGGGGTCGCCTGGGGCAGGGTGGCAAGCACCTCCTCAGGGAGCTTGCCCGCCCGGGGAGCACTCGGATCGACCCCGTGGGGATCCATGACGCCCTTGGGCAGGTAAACCAGCTCCTTCAGGGCGACAACGGCGGGATCACTGGTCACGCTGGTGGGGAGACGGCCCAAGGCCACGTTGTCAAAATTGAGGCTGTGGCGATCGAAGGCCGCCAATTCGTACTCCTCTGTCATCGAGAGGCAGTTGGTGGGGCAGTACTCGACACAGTTGCCGCAAAAGATGCACACCCCAAAATCAATGGAGTAATTCCGCAACTCCTTCTTCTTGGTGGCCTTGTTCATCACCCAATCCACCACCGGCAAATTGATCGGGCACACCCGCACACACACCTCACAGGCGATGCACTTATCAAATTCGTAGTGGATACGCCCCCGGTAGCGCTCGGAGGGAATCAGCTTTTCGTAGGGGTACTGAACCGTGATCGGCCGACGGCGCAGGTGGTCAAAGGTGACCCCCAAGCCCTGGGCGAGGTAATTGGCCGCTCCCACCGCATCACGGGTGTAGTCGCCGACTTTCTTAAGGAACCCGAACATGGATTGAAAGGGGAGAGGGCGCGGAGCGGAGGAATGGAACGGGACAGGAGCAACAAGCCAAGCCCATGATGACTGGTGCCGGCGTTAGCCGCCGAAAGCCATGGGGAAGGCCAACTTCAAAGAAGCCGTGACCAGGAGATTGACAAGGGCAATGGGCAGCAGAAACTTCCAGCCCAAATCAAGCAACTGGTCAATCCGCACCCGGGGCACGGTCCAGCGCAACAGGATGGCAAAGAACACCAGCAAATAGGCCTTGAGCACGGTCATCACGATGCCCACAGAGGCTGTGATCACCTGCACCAGGGGCGCATCCACCGATTGGCCTAGCCAGCCCGCCAGCCATTCCACGGGCACCGGGAATCCCCAGCCCCCCAGATAGAGCACCGAAACCAGCAGGGCCGAGAGCACCAGGTTGATGTAGCTGCCCAAATAGAAGAGGGCAAACTTCATCCCGGAGTATTCGGTCTGGTAGCCAGCCACGAGTTCCTCCTCCGCCTCAGGCAAGTCGAAGGGGAGGCGTTCGCACTCGGCCAGGGCACAGATCCAGAAGATCACAAAACCCACCGGCTGGCGCCAGATGTTCCAGCTGAGAATGCCCGCCCCGCTTTGCTGGTTGACGATATCGACGGTGCTGAGCGAGTTGCTCATCATCACCACGGCGAGCACCGCCAAGGCCAAAGGGATTTCGTAACTGATCGACTGGGCCGCGGCCCGCAAGCCACCCAACAAGGAGTACTTGTTGTTGGAGGCGTAGCCGCTCATCAGCAAACCGATGGGCTGGATGCTGCTCAGGGCAATCCAGAGGAAGATGCCGATCCCCACATTGCTGATCAGCAGGTTTTGGCCAAAGGGGACCACCAACCAGCTCAGGATGACTGGCACCAGCACCAGCACGGGGCCAAGGGTGAACAGGAGGCCATCAGCCCGGGCTGGGAT
>CANHGA010000050.1 GCA_947460085.1 Synechococcaceae cyanobacterium | reverse complement strand
GGCTCTGATCTGCTTCTAGCGATTGCAACCACCGCTGCCAATGGCTGCGCAGCCATTTGCCCTGGGGAGAAGGAGCCAACGACTCACAGATCAGCCATTGCCTCGGTCGCTCAGCCGGGGGCCAGGCCGCAACCGCAGCCTGGAGCATCGCGATGAGGGCCTGACCATTCCCTGGCTCTCCATTGACTGGCTCGGCCGGGCGCACCAAAGCCATCAGGCGCTCACCCCAGCCGGGCTCCGCCACTGCCAGCAGCAGCAGCTCCTGCAAAGGCCAGCCCTGCGTCTGCGCCAGGGCCCGCAGGCGCTGCTCGAGCTGCTCGGGAAACACCGTTTCACCGCCACTTTGGATCGCCCCATCGAGTCGGCCGAAGATCTCCAGCCCCGAAGAGCCCAGCCGGCCGCCATCGCCGCTGCGCCACCAGCCATCGGCCGTGCGCGGCAGCGGCTCTAGAGCTCCGCTATCGCTAATCCAGCCTGGGCTAAGCCGGTCCGTGGCCACCTCCACCGCCCCCGTGGGGGCATCGGTCCGGAGCCGCACATCCGCCAAGGGCTGGCCGCAACCGCTGGCCCCCGCCAAAAATTGGCCCGGGGGCAGCGCGCTCACCATGGCCGCCGTTTCCGTGGCGCCGTAGCAAGGGGCCAGCCGAATCCCGGCCGAGCGGGCCTGGGCAGCCACCGCCTCCGGCAGGGCCGCCCCTCCCACCCACACCACCGCCAATTGGCGCAGCCAGGCCCGGGCCTGCGGCACCACCATCAGGCGGGCCAACTGGGTGGGCACCAGCGACAGCAGCACCGGTTGGTCGGGCAACGCCACCGCCTCCACCAGGGCTTCGGGCTCCCGCAGCAAACCGGGCGGCACCAGCTGGTGCCGCGCTCCCCATTGGTGAGAACGCACGAGGGGAAGCAAGCCGCTCACATGGTGCAAGGGCAGTGGATTGAGATGGAGGCAAGCGGCAGGATCAATGCCTTGTTGGCGCAACCACTCCGCCGTAGCCGCCGCCGAGGCTTCCAAATGGCTGAGGGGCTGCAGGCACCAGCGCCGCCCGCCCATGCTGCCGCCACTGCCCACCACCACCCCGGGGCCCCAGGTGGCTTCGAGCTCAGCGCGCAGCGCTGGGTTGAGCAGGGTTTGGGCCCAAGACTGCTGCTCCGGCGGCGCCAGCACCACCAGCTGCCTACGCCGCCAAGCCCCTTCCAGGGCGGAGACATCTTGAAAGAGCTGGGAAGGGAGGGTCATGCGGCCGCCTGCCAAACCACTAGCGGATCGGCGCTGAACAGGTCGCCCTGGGGACACCAGCCTGGCGCCAACCCAGGGGCCGTGGGCGTGGGACCGAGGGCCTGGAGGGCGGCCAAATGGTGCACCCAGCGCCGGCCAATGCCCGTTTCCAAGGCCGTGCTCACCATCCAATGGGGTTGACCCGCCTCAAAGGCGGCCAGGAGCGGCCTGGGGTCGCCATCTAAGAGCGGACGACGCACTTGCCAGCCGGGCCAACTTGCCGCCAGGGCAGGGGAGGCCCGCAGCGATTCATCCAAGGCCACCGGCACCCTGGCCGCCAGGGCCACCAAACCCTCCTGATCGCAGGGGGGCAGGGGTTGCTCCAGCCACTCCAGCCGGGGTTCGCTCGCCAAGCGATCCGCCCAGGCTGCGGCTGTGGCCCGATCCCAGCCCCCATTGGCATCGAGCCGGAGCAACGCCCCAGCAGGCAGCCGCTGCAATAGCAGCTCCAGCAGGTCCAGCTCCTGGCGGGCGGGCAAGGCGGCCACCTTCCACTTGAAGGCCGGGGGCGGGGGCGATGGCCCTGATGCCAGAACCCGCTCTAGCTCCTCCACCGCCCGCTCCCCAGCCGGCAGCAGCCACGCCGAAGCCGGGGGGTGCAACCACCCGCCCCTCCCCAGACTGCCCAAACCATCCAGTTCGGCCAGGGCAGCCCCCAGGGCAAAGGCCAGGGACTTGGGGGCGGCGCCGATCGCGACTTCGATCTGGGGGCGGCCCATTCCCTGGGGCAGGGCCTGGATCGCCCCAGCTAGCGCCCCCTGCTCCGGCTCCAGCGGCAACGCCTCCCCCCAGCCCAGCCGGCCATCGGCGGCTTCTAGGCGCAGCAACCAGCCGCGGCGCTGGGCCAAGGCCCCTTGGGCCGTGACCATGGCCTGGGGCAGGTGGAACTGGAAAGGGCGCCAGGCAAGACGCAACAGCGGCTCCACCACAGGCTTCAGCCTGGACCGGCAAGCGAGGGCCCTAGCAGGGGTCCCAGGGCCAGGCCCACCGCCAGGCCCAGGCCATTGAGGGCTTGAAACCGCAGGGCCAAAAATTTGCTGCCGGCGATCCGATCCGGTTCCCGGTGGTGGTCGCGCAGCAGGGCAATCAAGGCCCGACCCGGCGGCAAGCCAATCACGCCTAGCAATGCCGTAAGCGGCCATTGCCCCGCCAGAATCGGGGCCCACTCAAACGCCAGGGTGAGGGCGACCATCCACGGCACCAGGCGGGCCGCGGGGCCGGTGCCCAGCCGCACCACCGGCGAACGTTTGCCGTGGGCCCCATCCTCATCCACCTGGTGGAAATGGGAGCAAAACAACACCAAGGTGGTGGCCAGGGCCGGGCCACTGCCCAGCTCGATGGCCTGGCGCCAAGGGATCTGGGCCCAAGGCGCCTGGTCCCCGCCGATGGCCGCAGGAGCGAGGGCGAGCAATCCCGCCGCCGTGGCGAGGGGCCCAAAGGCCAGCCAACACAGGGGCTCCCCCAACCCCCGATACCCCAGGCGAAACGGGGGGCCCTGGTAGAGATAACCCAGGCCGCAACAGGCCAAAACCAGCGCTAAAACCGCCGGGGAACTGCGCCAGGCCACCAGGGCCATCAGCCCCAAACCCAACACCAAACAACCATGGGCCCAAGTGGCGACCCGGTCGCGGCGACCCGTGAGGTTGACCACCGAGTGGGGCTTGCCGAGCACATCAACGCCCGTATCGGCATCAAAAACATCGTTAGCCAGGTTTTCCCAGGCCAGCAGCAGGATCGCCGCCAACAAAAAAACCAGTAGCTGATCCCAGCGCAAGGGCTGGTTCCGCCCCAGCTGCCAGCCCGCCGCCACCAGCACTGGCATCACCGCCACGGCGTACATCGGCCACTTGATCGCGGCCTTCCAGAGCTGGCGGCGATCCCGGTTGGTGGCGTAACGGCTTGCGACGACCTCGAGCTCAGGCATGGGTGCCGCCAGCGGCAAGGAGGGGAAGACCCATACATTTGAGCAGCTCTTCGCCTCGGCCCAAGGCCCTTCCTGGTGCAGGCCCCCCATTCCTTCACCGAATTGCTGGCTGTAGCGAGCGACAGCGCTCGCCAGCTGGAGGACGATGGCGTCTTGAGCCTGGCCATGCCCCTGGCTGGGGGCGACCCGATGGTGCTGTTGCCCCATCTCGATCCCGGGGCTGGCGGCCAGGGAGATGGCAGCCAGGGGGATGGATTTCGCTTCCTCTGGGATGGGGCCCCGGGCCTTTGCCTGGCCGCCAGCGGCCGCTGCAACAGCCTGGAGCTCAGTGGTCCGCGCCGCTTTGAGCTGGCCCAACGCTTTGCCAGCGCCAGCCTGAGTCGCCTCGCCACCCCCCAGGACTGTCCGCCCCTGGCTCGGCCCAGGGTGCTGCTGGCCTTTGGCTTCTTTGATGCCCCCCTCGAGCAATCCGCAGGCGCCATCCCCGGGGTGCAAGCGGTGCTGCCCCGCTGGCAATTGAGCCGCCAGGGCCTGCACTGCTGGCTGCGGCTGCAACGGCCCCTTGGCGGTGAGGTGACAGCCCGCAGCCTGGCGGAGGAACTCTGGGAGAAGGCCCAAGCCCTGATGGCGGCCTGGCATGGCACGCCGCGCTCTGCCACCACGACCCAGCTCAGCTCCACCTCCCCGCTCGGCGCTACCGCCCAGCTTCGCCATGGCACCCCCTGGGAGCAGGGCTATCGCTCGGCCGTCGAGCAGGCCATGGACCTGGTGAACCAGGGGGATCTGCAAAAACTGGTGCTAGCGGTGCGCCAGGACCTGAGCCTGGATCGGGCCATCGACCCGTTGGAGCTGCTGGCCCCGTTGCGCAGGCACCAAAGCGGCAGCTGCCGTTTCCTCTGGCAACGGGCGGCAGGGTCAGCCCTGATCGGCGCGTCACCCGAACGGCTGCTCACCGTGCGTCAAAACCAATTGCGCAGCGATGCCCTGGCCGGCACCACCCCCTGGGGGCCCACGGCCCCAGGGCTGCTGCAATCCAGCAAAGATCGCCACGAGCACGACTTGGTGGTGGACACCATCACCTCGGTGTTGCGCCAGGCAGGCCTCAACCCGCGCCGCCCCAGGCATCCCCGCCTGGCCCGCCACGGGCGACTGGTGCATCTGCACACGCCGATCACCGCCCATCTCCAGGGGGAACAACCCCTGGCGATTGCGGCCGCCCTGCACCCCACCCCCGCCGTGGCGGGTTTACCCCGCAAAGAGGCCATGGGCTGGCTGCGCAGCCTCGAACCGTTTGAGCGGGGCCACTACGCCGCGCCCATTGGCTGGATTGATAGCGCCGGCGACGCTGACCTGCGGGTGGCCATTCGCAGCGGTACCCTGCGCGGCAGCCACCTGGAACTCACGGCCGGCGCCGGTCTTGTGCGGGGATCCACGGTGGAGCGGGAACTGCAGGAGGTGGCCCTCAAGCTGGGGGTGCTGCAGCAACAGCTCAACCTGCCAACTCAGCTGGCCAGCAACCGCTCAATCGTCTGATCGGCGAGGGGAATCCCGCCGAGGCGCTCCACCTCCCGCACCCCGGTTGGACTGGTGACGTTGATTTCGCTGAGGCGGCCATCGATCACATCGATTCCCACAAAGAACAGGCCTTCTGCCTGCAGGGCCGGCGCCAGGGCCGCGCAAATCTGCCGTTCTGCCTCCGTGAGGCCCGTGGCCTCCGGGGCCCCACCCACGGCCAGGTTGCTGCGGAATTCCCCCGCCATCGGCTTGCGATTCACCGCCCCCAGGGGTTCCCCATCCACCAACAAAATCCGCTTGTCTCCGGCTGTCACGCCAGGGAGGAAGGCCTGGGCCATCACGGGCAGGCGCTGCTGGTCGGTGACCAGTTCGAGCAGGGCCCGCAGGCCCGGGGCCCCGGCGTGGGAGCGCACCACCCCTTGCCCGGCCCGGCCGCCCAGGGGTTTGAGCACCACATCGCCATGGCCTGTGGCAAAGGCAGCCAGCTGATCCACCTGGCTGCTCACCAGGGTGGGGGCCATCAAATGGCTCCAGCGCAGGGCGCCCAGCTTTTCATTCCAGGCCCGAAGCGAGGCAGGCCGGTTCAACACCCGCACCCCATGGCGCTCCGCCAACTCCAGCAGATGGGTGGCATAGAGGTAGGCCTCATCCACCGGGGGGTCCTTGCGCATCCACACCCAGGGGAAGGCATCGAGGGGCAGCTGCTGGGGCTCCCCGAGCACAAACCAGGGCTCGGGGACCTGCCAGCCCGAGGGGCTGCACTCCATGGGGGCCAGGGTGACGGGCTGGGCCCGAACCCGGCCCCCGTGGCCCGCCAAGGGAGCTTCCGGCCGCTCAGCCGCCGAAAGGTCTTGGAGAGTGCACACCCAAATCTGCTGGCCCGCCCGCTGGGCCGCCTGCATGAGGGCCACGCTGGAATCCTTGGCTGGATTGAGCCGCACGAGCGGATCGATCACAAACAGCTGGGAGTTGGTCCCGGGTGCCGGTGTGGCCAACGTCAGGCTCCCAGGAGGGGATCGAGCTGGCCGCTGCGCTCCAGCGCATGGATGTCATCACAGCCGCCCACGTGCTGGCCGTCGATAAAAATCTGGGGCACGCTCCTGCTGCCGCCACTCTTGGCCGCCATGGCCTCCCGGGCAGCCCCATCGCCATCGATGGCGTATTCGGTATAGGCCACGCCCTTGCGATCCAACAGTCCCTTGGCGCGGATGCAAAACGGGCAGGCCCGCCAGGTGTAGATCTCAACGTTGGCCGCCATTCGGGCTCCCAATCCGGTGGGTCGATCCTAGAAGCGACGACCCCACTGATACGGTCTTGGCAACGCTTCTACCCACGCTTCTGCCAGGTGCTCGACCTCACCGACTTCAAGCGCGATCTTTCCGAGCTCACCGACCGCCTGGGCCATGCCCAGGACTGTCTTTGACGTACCGGCCCTGAAAGCCCGCCAGCAAGACCTCGAACAACTGGCATCCCAGCCCGATTTCTGGGACGACCAACTGGCGGCGCAGAAGCAAATGCGCCAACTCGATGAGGTGAGGGCCCAACTCGAACAGTTGGACACCTGGAAAGCAGCCGTGGCCGATGGGGTGGCCACCCTCGAGCTCTACGACCTGGAGCCGGATGCCGAGCTCCTCGAAGAAGCCAATGGGGCCCTGCAAACCCTCAAGTCCGACCTGGATCGCTGGGAGCTGGAACGCCTGCTGTCTGGCATCTACGACAAGGAAGGGGCGGTGATTTCGATCAACGCCGGCGCCGGCGGCACCGATGCCCAGGACTGGGCACTGATGCTGATGAGGATGTACACCCGTTGGGCCGAAGACCACGGCATGAAGGTGTCGGTGGCGGAACTCTCCGAGGGGGAAGAGGCCGGCATCAAAAGCTGCACCCTGGAAATTGAGGGCCGCTACGCCTACGGCTATCTCCGCAATGAAAAGGGCACCCACCGGCTAGTGCGGATCTCCCCGTTCAACGCCAACGACAAGCGGCAGACCAGCTTTGCGGGCCTGGAGGTGATGCCCAAGCTCGATGAGGAGGTCAAACTCGATATTCCCGAAAAAGACCTGGAAATCACCACGTCCCGCTCCGGTGGCGCCGGCGGCCAGAACGTGAACAAAGTGGAAACGGCCGTGCGGATCCTGCACATCCCCACCGGCCTGGCGGTTCGCTGCACCCAAGAGCGTTCCCAGCTTCAAAACAAGGAAAAAGCCATGGCCCTCCTGATGGCCAAATTGCTCGTGATTGCCCAGGAGCAACGGGCCGCCGAGATCGCCGACATCCGCGGCGACATCGTCGAAGCAGCCTGGGGAAACCAGATCCGCAACTACGTCTTCCACCCCTACCAAATGGTGAAAGACCTGCGCACCAGCCACGAAACCACCGATGTGCAGGGGGTGATGGATGGCGACCTCGATCCCTTCATCCAGGCGCTGCTGCGCCAGGGTGTGGAGGTGGGTATGGGAGCTGAGAGCTAATGGCGTCCTCGGACAGCTTTGTGAAATTGGCCATGCGCAACATGGTGCGCAAAGGCAGCCAAAGCCTGGTGCACTTTGGGTTGACTGCGGTGGGTCTCACCGGCTTCCTGGTGTTGATTGCCTGGCTTGGCCGCCCCGGCATGCCCCCCACTCCTTAACTGCATCCGCCCCATGGGCCCTGCCATCCGATGAGCATTCCAGCGGGCAGCATCGATCTCGACCTGGCCTTCCAAACCGGTGACGACCTCCCCCCAAACCTCTTGGATGGGGCCGTGGGCTTGGCTGAGGCCCAAGCCCTGGTGGATCCCTTGGCCGGCACTGGGGCCTGGGCAGACCTACTGAGCCACTGGCTCAGCCAGCTGCAAGCCGAACTTCCCCCCCCACTCCAAGCGGGGGCCTACTGCCTGGGATTGAGCCTGGTGAGCGATGCCGAGATCGCCGAGCTCAATCAGGATTGGCGCCAGAAGCAAGGCCCCACCGATGTGCTGGCCTTCGCCGCCCAGGAAACCATCGACGACGACGACGGCACCGCCTTCGCCCCCATGCCGATGCCCCCAGACTTCAGCGATGACGACAGCGATGACGACAGCGACCTGGGAGTCGAAGCCCTCGAGCTCGGAGACATTGTGATCTCCCTGGAAACCGCCGCGCGGCAGGCCCCGGACCATGGCCACAGCCTGGGCCAGGAACTCCAGTTCTTAGCCAGCCATGGACTGCTGCATCTCCTGGGCTGGGACCACCCCGATGACGCCAGCCTCCAAGCCATGCTGGCCAAGCAAGACCAGCTTCTCGCCGGCGCAAAGTGAGATGGAAAGCGGCATAAGGGTGACCAGCTCGGACCCCATCGAACCCCAAGACACCCCCGACGGCGGCCATCGACGGGGCCGGAGGCTGCGGGTGGGGGCCTGGAAAGTGGCTGGTGATCTGCCGAGCAGCTTCCGCTACGCGGCCCAGGGCCTGGCCTACAGCATCGCTAGCCAACGCAATTTCCGCATCCACGTTTTCACCGGGCTGGCGGTCTTTGTCATGGGGCTATGGCTTGGATTAAGCCCGGAACGGCTGGCCCTGCTGGTGCTCACCGTGACGGCGGTCTTGGTGCTGGAACTGCTCAACACCGCCACGGAAGCCGTGGTCGACCTGGCCATTGGCCGCCAGTTCCACCCCCTGGCCCGCATCGCCAAGGACTGTGCCGCCGCCGCCGTGCTCGTAGCGGCGTTGTCATCGCTGATGATTGCCCTACTGCTGTTGGTGCCTCCCCTGCTGGCCCGGCTTGGCTTCTAAGCACCCATGCTCCTGGTTCTCGACAACTACGACAGCTTCACCTTCAACCTGGTGCAATACCTGGGCGAACTGGCAGGCGACTATCCCCTCGCCTCCGAGCTGCGGGTGGAGCGCAATGACGCCCTCAGCCTCGAGCAGATCCGCGAACTCAATCCCGCCGCGATCCTGATCTCCCCCGGTCCTGGGGATCCCGATCAATCCGGGGTTTGCCTCGAAGTGCTGCGAGAACTCAGCCCCCGCATCCCCACCCTGGGGGTGTGCCTGGGGCACCAGTCGCTTGCCCAGGTGTACGGCGGCACCGTGGTGCGCGCCAAGCAGCTGATGCACGGCAAAACCTCGCCGGTGTTCCACGGCAACCAAGGGGTCTTTGAAGGGTTGGCCAACCCGCTGACGGCCACCCGCTACCACAGCCTGATCGCCGAACGCGCCAGCCTTCCCGACTGCCTTGAGATCACCGCCTGGCTCGATGACGACACGGTCATGGGCCTGCGCCACCGTGACTATCCGCACCTGCAGGGCGTGCAATTCCACCCGGAAAGCGTGCTCACCCAAGACGGCCACAAGCTGCTGGCCAACTTCCTGCGCCAGGCCAGCTCCTAATCGACCGCTGCTAGCTTCGCGCCATCTCTGTGCCCGAACGGGGCCCTGGAACCGATGGCTCGTGCTGCCACCAAAGGCCTGAAAGCTCGTCTGGGTTGGGGAGCCCTGGGGCTGGCCACAGCCATGGCACCTGCAGCCCTGACCCCAGCCGCCTTTGCCGGTGGTGGCGTGAGCATCACCAGCTACGGCCATAGCGCCCTCCTGATCCAAGGGGGCGGGGCCAACGTGCTGGTGAATCCCTTCAAGGCGGTGGCCTGCGCGGCGGGCCTGGCCGAACCGCGGGTCAGCGCCACTGTGATCTTGGCTAGCAGCCTGCTCCCCGACGAAGGCGCCAACGTGGCCAGCGGCAAGCTCCTGGTCAAGCCAGGCTCCTACAAAATCGCCGGCTTGAAGATTGATGGGATCTCTGGAGCCCACGATCGCGCTGGCGGTCGCAGGTTTGGTCAAGCCACCCTGTGGCGCTGGAAGCAGGGGGGCCTGGATTTTGCCCACCTGGGCGGCACCGCCGCGCGGCTGAGCCCCGCTGATCGGGTGATGCTCGGCCGCCCCGACGTGTTGATCATTGGCGTGGGCGGTGGCGCCAAGGTGTACGACGGCAGTGAGGCCGCCGCCGTGGTGCGCGATCTCCAACCCAGGGTGGTGATCCCGGTGCAGTATGTGAGCGGCAAGACCCCCAAGGATTGCGACCAATCCAGCGTCGAGCCCTTCCTCAAGGCCATGGCTGGTACGCCTGTCAAACGCACGGGCCGCCAAATCAGCCTGCCCGGCAAGCTCAGCGACACCACCGTGATCGAGGTGATGCGCTAGAGGGTGGGGTGCTCGGTGGCGGCGTAGGCCGACCAGAAGCGTTGCATCTGCTCAATGGTGCCGATGCTCACCCGCAGGGAGCCCGAAATCAACGGCTTGCCATCCATCGAGCGCACCAGAATGCCGGCCTCCCGCAACCTGGCTTCGACCAGCGCCGGCCCCTGCTTAGGCCAGAGCAACAGGTAGTTGCCGCCGGCCGCATGGTGTTTCACCCCCGCAGCCACACATTGCTGCACCAGCCAATCCCTGGCTTGCCCCACCTGCTCGACATAGGCATCCACATAGGGCTGGTCGGCCAAGGCCGCTAGGGCCGCCGTCACCGCAAAGCTGTTGATGTCGTAGGGGCCACTCACCCGGGAGACCCGATCAACCACGCCCGGATCGCCGATGGCAAAGCCCATGCGCAGGCCCGCCAACCCTGCGGTTTTGGCCAGCGACCTGAGCACCAGCACATTGGGGTGGCGCTCGAAATCCACCAGGGGCATCAGGCTGTCGCCGGTGAAAGCCTCATAGAGCTCATCCACCACCACCAGGGTTTGGGGGGCGGCGGCGGCCAACTCCAGGATCAGCTCCGGCGCAAGGCGGGTGCCGGTGGGATTGTTGGGATTGCAGATCAGCAGGAGGCGCGGGGGCTGGCCGAGGAGGGCGGCCCGGAGCTCATCCAGCGGGAAGGCGAAATCGGCTCCCAGGTATGGGATGGCCTCAATCGCCATTCCCTGCATCTGGGCGCAGGGGGTGTAGTAGCCAAAGGTGGGACTGGTGGTGAGCAAGCGATCGCCACTGGCTCCATAGGCATGGCACACCGCATGCAAGGCCGCATCCACACCGTTAAAGAGGCCCACCTGCTCGGGGGTCAGGGGATGGGCAAGGCCAGGTCTGCCGCCAGAGCAATCGGCCAGGTTGGTGGCCACCGCCTCCCGGAGGCCGTCGTACTCGGGATAGATGGCGTAGTG
>CANHGA010000049.1 GCA_947460085.1 Synechococcaceae cyanobacterium | reverse complement strand
CCGGTGTTTGATGTGATGGTGCTGGGCCTTGGCGAGGACGGCCATACGGCGTCGCTCTTTCCCGGTACCAGTGCCGCCATGGTGCGCGATCGGGCCGTCACCGTGGGAGTTGGCAATGGCCTCGAGCGCATCAGCCTCACGGCTCCGGTGCTCAGCGCAGCCCGCCAGGTGATCTTGCTCGTGAGTGGGGCGGCCAAGGCCCAGGCGTTGCAGAGGCTTCTGGACCCCGATGAATCGGCCGAGCGCACCCCGGCCAAGCTGGTCCAACCCCACAGCCCTGTGCTTGTGCTGGCCGATGCCGCGGCCGCCGGCGGGCTCCCTGCGCCAGGCTGAGCCTTGATCAACTGGATCCTGGCCATGGCAGCACCCCTTTTGATCGCCGCAGGAGCTGGTTTCGCCGGATGGCAGCCGCTCAACGACACAATCATGGGTGGCCGCAGTCAAGGCGAGTGCTACGCCACCGACGAAGGGCTGGTGATGGAAGCCAACGTGGATCCCCAGGGGGGCGGGTTTGTCAGCTGCCGTTCAGCTGTCTATGCGCCGCCCCTCAACCTGTCCGGCTACGGCGCCCTCCAAATCGAACTCGATGGCGACGGTCGCCGTTACAAGCTGGCCATCGCCTGTCGGGATGGGGTGGCTGGGCTTACCGAATTGATCCCAGGGGGCCTGCGCTGGGTGGCTGAATTTTCGACCCAGGCCACGGGCCCCTCGGTGGTCACCATCCCCTTTAGCCGGCTCACCCCCAGCGTGCGGGCCACCCCCGTGGGCCTGCCGCTGCTGCGCTTTGACCCCCAACAGGTCACCCGAATCCAGATTCTCCACTCCAAATTTGGGGATGCGGGGGCTCCTAATCCAGGGTTCCGCCCTGGGAAGTTGCGCCTGCTGATTCGCTCCATCCAAGCGGTGATCTGAGGTGGAGGAGCTCACACCGATGGCCGAAGGGTTCGAGCCCTTCCTCACCGGGCTGGCCCGGGCCGCCGATCTCTGCCTCAAGCCCCACCACCATGCCCTGCGCTTTAGCGGCCAACCGCCAGCCACGATCGGTGATGTCCAAGACTGTTGCCTGTTGATCGAGGTGCGTGACGCCCAGGGCATCCGCCTCAGCAGCCTCGACCTCGAGCTCGAGATTTACCGCAGTGGCAGCGACCTCAACTTGATGCTCAGCCGCTTAAGCGACGACAAGTTACCCGTGTTGTGGCACGGCAACCACCCGGTGTGGATGCATAGCGCCACGGGCGAACGCTGCGAGAGGCCCGCCGATGGGGCTCCCCTGGAAGCCCTGTGTCGGCGGATCCGGGCCCTGCTGGCCTAGGGCTGATCGGTGACAGCCCCCTTGCTGCTGCTGCCCACCAGGCGGGCGTACTTGCCCAACACGCCGGTGGTATAGCGGGGTTTCGGTGCCGTCCATGCGGCCCGCCGCCGGGCCAGTTCCGCCTCATCCACGTTGAGTTGGATTAGGAGTTGGTTGGCGTCGACGGTGATGCTGTCTCCCTCTTCAACAAGGCCAATGGTTCCGCCCACGGCAGCTTCCGGGGCCACATGGCCGATGACCAAACCATAGGAACCACCGGAAAATCGCCCATCGGTGATCAGGGCAACCTTGTCGAGTAAGCCTTGGCCAACGATGGCCGCAGTCGGTGCGAGCATTTCGCGCATGCCTGGCCCACCCACGGGACCCTCATTGCGGAGCACCACCACATCTCCCGGAACTATCTGCTCGGCAAGGATTGCATCGAGAGCGGATTCTTCGCTTTCGAAAACCCTGGCTGGACCTGTAATTACGGGGTTCTTGACGCCGCTGATCTTGGCCACGGCCCCCTCTTCGGCAAGATTTCCCTTCAGGATCGCCAGGTGCCCCTTGGGGTAGAGCGGGTTGGAGAGAGGGCGAATCACGTCCTGGTCAGCAGGAGGTACTGAGGGCACGTCGGCGAGCACCTCGTGCAATGTCTTGCCCTCAATGGTCCTGCAGTCACCATGGAGCAGACCAGCGTCAAGTAGAAGCTTCATGACCTGGGGGATTCCGCCTGCACGGTGGAGTTCAACAGTGACGTAGCGGCCGCTGGGTTTGAGGTCGCAGATCACAGGTACCCGTTGGCGGATTGTTTCGAAATCGTCGATGTTGAGCTCAACTCCGGCTGTGCGGGCGATTGCAAGCAGGTGAAGTACGGAATTGGTGGAGCCCCCTACGGCCATGATGACCGAGATCGCATTTTCGAAGGCCTTCCGGGTGAGAAGGTCGCTCGGACGGATGTTGGATTCGATCGCCTTGACCAGGACTTCAGCAGAACGGGCTGAGCTATCGGATTTTTCGTGGTCTTCAGCCGCCATGGTGGAGCTGTAGGGAAGGCTTAGGCCCAGGGTTTCAAAGGTTGAACTCATCGTATTGGCTGTGAACATGCCTCCGCAACTACCGGCGCCAGGACAGGCATTTTTCTCGATGGCCGTGAGTTCCTCGACGTCAATTCGGCCGCCGGAATACTGTCCAACAGCCTCAAATGCACTGACTACGGTGAGGTCACAGGGGCCTAATCTCCCTGGCTTGATCGTGCCGCCATACACAAAGATTGCCGGTATATTCATGCGTGCCATGGCCAACATGGCTCCAGGCATGTTTTTGTCGCAACCGCCGATTGCCAGGAGCCCGTCCATGCTTTGGCCGTTGCAGGCTGTCTCGATGCTGTCGGCAATCACCTCTCGGCTCACCAGGGAGTACTTCATCCCCTCGGTGCCCATGGAGATGCCATCACTCACGGTGATGGTTCCAAACATCTGGGGCATCGCGCCAGCGTCCTTGGCGGCCGCTTCTGCCCGCAGGGCTAGGTCGTTAAGCCCCATGTTGCAGGGCGTAATCGTGCTGTAGCCGTTGGCGATACCAATGATCGGCTTGTTGAAATCGCCATCGCCGAACCCAACTGCCCGCAACATGGCCCGGTTGGGGGACCGTTGGATTCCTTGGGTAATCGCTGCGGAACGGAGCATGTTCAGCGTGGGTGGGGCTGGATGGTCAACCTACCGGCTGGTGGCCATGCCTTCCAGCTGGCGACGCACGTCTTCGATGGCTTGGTTCAGTTCGTGCACTTTGTTGTGCAAATCCTTTTGCCCCTGGATGCTGCTGAGGGGCCGGGCCGTGGGGGACGGGTCGAAATCCTCGGCCTCGGCATGGCTGGAGAGGCGCAGGACCCGCTGTTGCCGTCCCTCCAACCGCCGCTTTTCCGCCTCCGAAAGCAGCCACCAGGCCAGGCCCGCTGCTCCGATCAGGGCACCGGCCATGCCACTCAGCATCCCGCTGGATCCCCCCCGGGAACCCAAGTCGCCGTTACGAACGCCCATAGAAGTTGATCTTGAAAATCCAGCCTAGGGAGTTGGCAAGGAAGTATCTGCTCCGTTGGAGCCAAAGAGGCGGGCTGAAACATGGCCCATGCCTGGGAGGATCCGGCCGTGGGAATCCAGGTCGGGATCGATGCAGGCGGTGTACAGGGTGAGATTGGAGAAGCGTTCCCCTACAGCCTTGAGTCCGGCACTTGATGCCAGGGCTGTCACCACCCTCAGGCGGTCGCCTTCAACCCCGCGGGCCTGGAGCTGTTCGAGGGTATGGATCAACCCTTGGCCCGTGGCAATCTCGGCGGCAAAGACCAACACGCCGCAGCGGGCATCCATGGCCTCGGGCAGTCCGTTGATGCCGTGGCCCAGGTGGGCAACCTGGGCGGAGGGCAGCACCGTCTGGGCCCCCTGCCAGAGGCCCAGACCTGAACGCAGCAAGGGAACCGCTACCAGGGGAACCGCAGGATCCACGATCTCCCCCTGGGTAGGGGCCAAGGGGGATTCAATCGCGATCGGGCGATGGGGAAGCCAATCGCGCAGGGCCTCGTAGGTGAGCCAGCGACCCAATTCAGCGGTCGCACTGGCATAGATGGCGGTTGGGGTGTGGCGATCCCGCAACACGCTTAACCAATGGCCAATCAAGGGGTGGGGGGGTACCACCACCCGCAGGGTCATTGCCATGTTTGGCATAACTTGATGGTCCACCGTAGTTGCGTGCCCTTGAACCCCGTTGTCCGTCGATGCCAGCAAGGTTTGGTTGTCGCCCTGCTGGGTTTCTGTCTGCTGGTTGGCCTTGCCCAACCTGCGGCTGCAATCACGGCACCGGAATTACGCAGCCAACGGTCCTTGCAGGATTTGCAACCCGACATGCACGGCCGCAATCTCCAACAGCAGGAATTTCTGAAAGCCTCCTTGGTGGGCTTTGATCTCAGCGACAGCGATCTGCGCGGAGCCGTCTTCAATAGCTCAGATTTGAAGGGCTCCAATCTGCAAGGCGCCAACCTCGAAGACGTGGTGGCCTACGCCAGCCATTTCGAAGACAGCGATCTTTCGAATGCGGTGTTGCGCAACGCCATGCTGATGCAAAGCCATTTCAAAGGGGCCACGATCGTGGGTGCCGATTTCAGTGATGCTGTCCTGGATCTGCCCGAACAACGGGCCCTGTGTTTGCGGGCCACCGGAACCAACCCCACCACCGGTGTTCAAACCCGCGACAGCCTGGCCTGCCGCCCCTGAGCCCTGGGTTTGGTCGCGCCTAGGTTGATGCTTCCGGTTCCGGTGATCCCACCTATTTCCTGCTCGGACCCGTTCTTCGGATGACCACTCGTTTGAATCGCCTTCCGGTCACCGTGGTGACGGGATTTCTCGGGGCCGGCAAAACTACCCTGCTGCGTCAACTGTTGCTCTCCAGCGGCCTGCGGCTTGCAGTGCTGGTGAATGAATTTGGGGAGGTTGGCATCGATGGTGACCTGCTGCGCAGTTGTGGTTTTTGCCCGGACGAGGAGCTCGAGGGTCGCCTTGTTGAGCTAGCCAATGGGTGCCTGTGCTGCACCGTTCAAGATGATTTCTTGCCCACGATGGAGCGGCTGCTGGAGCGGGCCGACCAGCTCGACGGCATCGTCGTCGAAACCAGTGGCCTCGCCCTACCTGAACCGCTGATTGCGGCCTTTGCCTGGCCAGAGATTCGTACCCGCACCCGGGTGAATGGCGTGGTGGCCGTGGTTGATGGTGAGGCCCTGGCGGCCGGCCATGTGGTGGCCAATCCTGAAGCCCTTGAGGCCCAGCGCTTGGCCGATCCAAGCCTGGATCACGCCACGGCCATTGAGGAACTGTTTGAAGAACAGCTCGAAGCCGCCGATCTGGTGCTGGTCAGCCGGGCAGACAGCCTTGATCCAGCCGCGTTGGCCGCCTTGCAGGAACGCCTGCGACCATCGCTGCGGCCCGGCACACCAGTCCTGCCCATGGAACGGGGTCAGATCGATCCGGCCCTGGTGTTGGGGCTCAGCCGCCCAAGCACTGACCAGACAATTGACAAGATCCGTGGGGGTGATGACCAGGGTCATCACGATCATGACCATCACGCCGACGATCACGGTCATGACGACCATCACCACGACCATCACGACCACACCCACGTGGCCATGGAGTCCCTGGCCATCAACCTGCCCGGAGTCTTTGACCGGGAACGGCTGGAGATTTGCCTGCGCGCGCTGATCGCCTCAGGGGCCCTGATTCGGGTCAAGGGGCGTCTCTGGTTACCAGGCAAGGCCAGGCCGTTGCAAATTCAGGGGGTGGGTCCGCGGCTGGAGTGTTGGTTCGAAGCCGACGACTCCCCTGGATCCCCCAAACAGGACGGCCTTGAATTGGTGGTGTTGGGCTTCGGCCTCAAGCAAGACCAGTTGGAATCGAACCTGAAAGAGGCCCTGACCTAATCCAGGGGCCTATCCCTAATCCAGGGGCACCGCCCCAAGGGCACAGAGGCCGTCCCAGCAGAGGGCGCTCTGGGCCGAAGCTGGCACCGCAATCCAGCGGGTTTGCACCAGCCTCCAAGGGCGACCGTGCTGCTTCATGGCAATGGCCCCACCGCCGTCATGGCGAAAGAGCAGGGTCTCCCGCCCCATCTCAATCCGCCAGGCCCTGCCGATGTCTTGAACCTGCATCAGACAGGCTTGCCAGGCACCACCATCCAACTGGCACTGCAGGGCAACGCTCTGGGCGCCAGCCCCATGGGCCCAGCCCACGATTGCCCAGGTGATCACCCAGACCAGCCGGTGAAAACCTTTGGGCGATCCATGGCAAGAGCCTTTGCCAGTTCTTGGGCCCCTCGGAACCGATGCCATGGTTCACCCTGGCCACGGCCGTGGGCCCTGGACCCTTGGGCTGCCAAGATTTAACAAACCATTGGCTGCCCAGGTGCCCCTCTTTAGCGCCCACGTTCAGGTCTCCCTCAGGTCCTCTGTGCTCGACCCCGCCGGGGAAGCCACCCGTGCTGCCGCAGCCCGTTTGGGTGTGGATGGCATCAAAACCTTGAGAATTGGCAAGTCGATCCACCTCGAGCTCGAGGCCCCCGATCGCGCCACGGCCCAGGCCCAGTTAGAGCTGCTCAGTGATCGCCTCCTGGCCAACCCGGTCATTGAGGACTGGAGTCTTGAACTGGCTGATACCACTGGGGGGCAGCAGGCATGACCGTCGGGATCGTCGTTTTCCCTGGCTCCAATTGCGATCGCGATGTGCGATGGGCTTTGGAAGGCTGCCTCCAGCTATCCACCCGCTTTCTCTGGCATGAGGAACGGGACCTGGGCGGGATCGACGCCGTCGTGCTGCCGGGCGGCTTCAGCTATGGCGACTACCTCCGTTGTGGCGCCATCGCCCGCTTTGCTCCCGTTCTCGAGGCGGTGCGGGATTTTGCCCATGGGGGTGGACCGGTTCTGGGGATTTGCAATGGCTTTCAGGTGTTGACCGAGATGGGACTGTTGCCAGGTGCCCTCACGCGGAACCAGAAGCTCCACTTCCTCTGTGAGCCAGCTGCGTTGGAGGTCCGGCCTGGAACCTGCCAATGGCTGAAGGGCTACGGCGAGGGCGAAGCCATCAACCTGCCGATTGCCCATGGGGAAGGCCGCTATCAGTGCGACGCAGACCAGCTCCAGCAGCTGGAAGGGGAGGGAAGGGTGGTGTTGCGCTACGGCCAGAACCCCAATGGCTCGGTCGGGGATGTGGCAGGTCTCACCAACCTGGCAGGCAACGTGCTGGGTCTGATGCCCCACCCGGAGCGGGCCTGTGATCCTGCGACTGGCGGTACCGATGGGCTGCGCCTGCTAGCCAGTGTGTTGGCCTGAGCCCCAGGGGCTGATACGACCGAATCCCAAAAAAAAGGGGTCCCAACTGGGACCCCTTGATGCCACCACAGGGTGGGGCTGCTCAGTTGACAGCGGCGAAGAAATCCTTGCTCTTGATCGGGTCGGGATTCATCGTTTTCTCGCCGGGCTGCCAGTTTGCAGGGCAAACCTCATCGGGGTGGGCCTGAACGTGCTGGAAGGCTTGGAGCACCCGGAGGGTTTCATCCACGCTGCGGCCCACGGGCAGGTTGTTGATCGTGCTGTGCATGATCACGCCCTGGGGGTCGATGATGAACAGGCCGCGGAGGGCGATGCCTGCCTCTTCGTCGAGCACGTTGTAGGCGCTGGCGATCTCCTTTTTGAGGTCAGCAACTAGGGGGTAAGCGATGTCGCCCAGGCCGCCGCTCTTGCGCTCGGTCTGCACCCAGGCCAAGTGGCTGAATTGGCTGTCCACCGAGACACCCAACACTTCGGTGTTACGGCTGGTGAAATCGGAGTAGCGATCCGAGAACGCGGTGATCTCGGTAGGGCAGACGAAGGTGAAATCGAGGGGGTAGAAGAACAGCACCACGTACTTGCCGCGGTACTGGGACAGCTTGATTTCCTTGAACTCCTGGTCAACCACTGCGGTGGCAGTGAAGTCAGGGGCTTGCAGACCGACCAGTCTCGACATGCTTGTTGGGAAGGGGTGAAGGAAGGGGAGGAACCGGGTCAATGCCAGCCTTAGGGCGAAGTCGGATTGACTACCAGTTATCCAAACAACAATTTATCACAATTTCGTCGCTGCCAAGCGATAGCCTCAAGGGATCATTCAATCGGCTTGCATGGCTTGGGATCCAACCGTACTTCGCAAATACAACACGACTGGCCACTTTCGCCTGCTGAATCAGGTTCGCTCCGAGCTCAAGGACAATCCCTTGGTTCGTCCCAAGCAGGGCCAGAGCGTTGGTGAAGCAAATCGCAGCAAGTCCCTGATCCGGGCCCTGGAGGGGCGCTCCTACGGCTCAAGGGCGCGCCGATCGGTGTCAACACCGATACCCGCCGATCAGCCTATTGACGGGGTCCAGCAGCCCATGGCGGCAGATCCACGCCGGATCGAACCAGTAGCTCCAGGCCTGGACGGAGATGACTTCGATGGCAGTGCCTCGGCAAGCTTCCGGGAACGGCTCAATGCAATCGAGATGCGCTGATGGTTTTGTGGTAATGGTCAAGCGGGTCGTATCGCAACCCGTTCTGGCTATTCTTAGGGGTGCAACAATAGGTAGAACAATTATCTTTTGGCCGCTGATAAGAGCAAAAAAAGCCCCCTAGTCAGGGGGCTTTTCAGCGACAATCGCTATGGCTCGGGGGAGACTTGAACTCCCGACCTTGGGGTTATGAATCCCACGCTCTAACCAGCTGAGCTACCGAGCCGCTGTGGAGCAATTCTATCAGGCGCGTGGGGGGAGCAATTGCATGGGGTTGATGGCTCCTCGACCTGGGGGATGGATCTCGAAGTGCAGGTGGGGACCGGTGCTGCGGCCCGTACTGCCCATGTAGGAGACCAATTGACCCTGCTCCACGGTTTGACCAACCCTGACGGCTAGCCGGCTGTTGTGGGCATACAGCGATTGGCTGCCGTCCTCATGCTGAACCAAGACCTTGTAGCCATAGCCCCCGTCATCCCAACCAGAAAAGGTCACCCGTCCGCTTTTGGCTGCCACGATTGGGGTGCCGACATTGTTGGCCACATCGATGCCCTTGTGCATGCGTCCCCAACGCCAGCCGTAGCCGGAGCTGAACATGCCCTTGGTGGGCCATATCCAGCCAGAGGCGGACAAACCGGAATCAAATGGCCGATCCGAATTGCCAAAATTCGGTAAATCCGGCCAGCTGATCCCGCCGCTGCCAGAGGGCGCTAGGCCAATCAGGAGTCGGGGCCGGGCCGGGGAGGCTTGGGAGAGTTTGATTTCGCTTCCCACAACCAATTTGGCCGTATCGAGCCCGGGGTTGAGTTGGAGGAGCTGCTGGAGGGTGACCCCGTAGCGCTGGGCGATTTTCTTGATGCTGTCCCCCAGGCGCACGGCTGGGCCTTCTTCGAGGGCGGGGAGATCTTGGAGGGGCGGGGTGCGCCGTAATTCGCTTGGATCCAAGGAAGCCAGCAGCTTCACCAGGCGCACCTGCTTGGCTGGAACGATGAGCCACTCGCCCTGACGGAACTGGTGGGTGGTCTCAACCTCGTTGAGGGCGGCAAGGCGTTCGCTGGGAAGCCTGAGTTTTGAGGACAGATCCTCGATGGTGACGCTGTCGCGAACCCTGACCCAAGCCTTCTCGGTACTCGGGGCAGGCAGGACAGCGACGAGGGAGTCAAGGTCGCCGTGGTGGGGTGCTGGAGGGGTTAGAGCCGCAACCAATGCAGGAAAGGCCACTGCAACTGGTAAGGCAACCCTCAAACACGTTCGCCAAGACTGCATGCGAAATTTCTGACAGATATGGTGCATTTCTGAAGCCATATCACTGAGTTCGCAAGACAGTAACCGACTGAACCCCCTAATACAAGTTGCAATGAATACGATTTGCCGCAACTTACGGCAAGATTGCTGTTCAGGACAGGGGTTCAGCCCCTGTCAGCAAATTCAGTTGCCGCAGGGACTCAAACAGAACAACCCCGACGGCTACCGAGAGGTTGAGGCTGCGCACCCCATGGGGCACCGCCCGGGAGGACCGGGCCATCGGGATGGTGAGGCAGGCCTGGGCCTGGTCCCGAACGGATGGGGGTAGTCCCTCGGTTTCGCGGCCAAAGAGCAACCAATCGTCGGCCTCGAATTGGAAGCTGTTGTAGGGGATGGCGCCATGGCTGCTGAGGGCAATGAGCCGGCCGCCCCTTGCTGCGCGCTCCTGCTGCAAAGCCGACCAATCGGCATGGCGGCTGAGGGGGACCAGGGGCCAGTAGTCGAGGCCAGCCCGTTTGAGCTGGCGATCGTCGATCGAGAAGCCCAGGGGTTCCACCAGGTGCAACTCCGTGCCGGTAGCGGCGCAGGTGCGGGCCACATTTCCGGTGTTCGGTGGGATTTCAGGTTGGTAGAGGATCACCTGGGGCATGGCTGGGCTCTAGGGAATGGCTGTTCTCGAGGGAAGAGCTGGTCTTTAGGGAACGGCCACGCTGGTTGCTAACAAATCAATGGCCCGCCCGGCCACCACCAGCCAGCCGGAGCTGGCAAGCGCCATGACCTGCTGCTCCAACTCCCCGAGCCGATCGCGGAAGAGGCCGCCAATGGCCGTGGGGGGCACGACCCCCCAGCCTGTCTGCTCACTCACCACGATGACGGAGCCCTTGCAGCCATCCATCGCCCCAAGCAGCCGTTGACAGTGCTGCTGCCAGGTCATCCCATCGAGTTCAAGGCCATGGGCAACCCAGCTGCCGAGGGAATCAACCAGGGCGAGGGAGTTAGTCCCAATGGTGGAGAGGGAGTCGGCTAGCCCAAAGCCCACTTCCTGGCATCCCCAGGCCGATGGCCTGCGTTGCCGATGAAGGGCTAGGCGGGCCTGCCAGAGAGGATCTCCAACACCACTACCACCGGTGGCCACATAGGTGACCTCCAATCCGCTGGCTTGGGCCAGGTGCTCGGCCCAACGGCTCTTGCCGCTACGGGCGGGACCGGTAACGACGGTGATCGCTGGTCCCATTCAGGATGGTTGGGGGCCGATCACAAGGTTTCTGCAGTTAATCGCGAGTCGGCAGTCAATGGCGACTCGGCAGTCAATGGGGAGGTGCAAGAAACTCGTAGCGAGCAAGTAGGTTTTAGCCCCCACCATTCATGTTCCTCAGGGT
>CANHGA010000048.1 GCA_947460085.1 Synechococcaceae cyanobacterium | reverse complement strand
GGAGCAGGCCCTCCTGAGCTCCATCAAGCTCCTTAAGCCCCACCAGCTCCACCTGATCCGCGGGGATCCGACCCGCCGTTTTCTCGGCCACCCAAGCGGGCAAAAAGCTGGTGCCGTAGCCAAATAGGCCATCGCGGGAGAAGGCACTGGTGTGCACGGGCTCTCCGTACAGCAGGTGAACTCCCGCCACCGTGGTGCGACCGCCCTGCAAAAAGGCCGGCACCAAAAACGTGGCATCAAAGGGGCCGAGTTCGGCCTCGAGCCCATCCACTTCCACGGGGAAATGGCCCCGCAGGGTGGAATCGCCGCGGCTCACGATCAACCAGTGGTTGATCCCTGGAGCATCAGGGCCTGCGGCAGCATCCAGCTCGGCCATGGCTCCCTTCAGGGCCCGGGCGATCTCCTGAACCCGCTCGGCGGCGGCTTCGGGGGCCAGCGCCCGGGTGTTGGCGAGCACAAACAGCAAGGGCGAGGGGCGGGCCAAACCCTCGAGCAGGGTGGCCCGATCCCATTGCAGCAACAGGGGACAGCTGTGCACCGTTTGGGATCCGGTGGGGTCGTCATCGAGGACGACGATCTTGAAGCGACCGGCCATGGCACCATCGTGCCGTGATGACCCCTGAGCCCAGCGAGCTACAGGAGCTGGTGCGCACGCTGCACCAGCAGGGCTCCCCCTGGCTGCCCGCCGGGTTAGGGACCCGCCTGGATTGGGGGCCAAAGGTGAACTCCGGCAGCGCGGTGGTGAGCTGCCAAAAGCTGAACCAAATCCTGGAGCACAGCCCCGGCGATTTCACCGTGCGGGTGCAGGCCGGCACACCACTGGTAGAGCTGCAAGCGGCCCTAGCCCACCACGGGCAGTGGTTGGCGGTGGATGCCCCCTGGGGCCAAGCCAGCCAGGGGACCATTGGTGGCTTGGTGGCCCGGGGGCTGGCCGGGGGCTTCCGCCAGCGCTACCTGGGCGTGCGCGATCAAGTGATTGGCATCAGCCTGCTGCGGGCCGATGGCACCGCCGCCAAGGCCGGCGGCCAGGTGGTGAAAAATGTGGCCGGCTACGACCTGATGCGTCTGTTGGCCGGCAGTTGGGGCTCCCTGGCCCTGATCACCGAGCTCAACCTGCGCACCCTGCCCATCCCCCCTGAGCGCCGGGGCCTGTGGATCAGCGGTGAGCTCGAGGGGCTGGCAGCCCTGAGCCAGTGGCTGCTGGCATCGAGCCTGAGCCCGGAGCGGGTGGATTGGCAGCGGCAGGGGAATGGCGTTTGGGGCCTGCTCATCAGCC
Source organism: Synechococcaceae cyanobacterium (assembly GCA_947460085.1). GTDB lineage: Bacteria > Cyanobacteriota > Cyanobacteriia > PCC-6307 > Cyanobiaceae > Cyanobium_A. The sequence continues at coordinate 9,832 of CANHGA010000048.1, read as the reverse complement.
TGGCCAGCATCAGCAGCCCCACCCTGGCCGAGCAAATCAGCTGCCTCCAAGCCAAGGCGGCCGACTTTGGCCTCGGGGCCCAAGCCCTCGAGCGGGATGCCCTGGAAGCCCTGGAAACCCAGGGCCGCGGACCCGATTCAGGGGACTACAACACCAACCAGGACAACCCAACAAACCCAACCTGGCTGCTGCGGTTGGGGGTGAAGCCCAGCGGCTGCGCCGAACTGGTCCGGGAGCTCAGCCAGCCCAACCTGGAGGCCCTGGGCGTGGTGATCAGCGCCGGCAGTGGCTTGGGTTACGCCTGGGCGAACGGGGCCGATCTGCCCGGCTACAAGGCCGAGGCCCTGCGGCGGCTCTGCCACCAGCTGGGTGGCTATCTCACCGTGCTCAAGCAACCGGCCGCAAGCGAGCTGCCGGCCTGGCTGGATGCCCCGTCCAGGCCCATGGCCCTGGCGATCAAGCGCCAATTCGATCCCAAACAACAACTAGCCCGCGGCCGCCTGCCGGGGGTTCAACCCACGCCGGCCCTGTAGGTGCAGGCGAGCTCCAGGGTCTCGCCGGGTTGGACCTGCAGCAGCCGATCGCCGCTGGCCATGGCACCCCGCGGGGCTGTCCAGGGCTCCAGGCACACCATCGGCCGGGGAGGTTCGGTCCAAACCACGGCCAGATCCAAGGGCGCCTGGGTTTCCATCGCAATCCAACGGCCCCCTGAGGGAGCGGCGGCATCCACCAAGCGCACGGCACCGCTGGGATGGGCCAGGAAATCCACGCCCGTGGTCAACCGCTCCAGCTGGCCGGCGGTGGCCGCCTCGGCCATGGGGATGTGGTCGAAGCATTGGTCGGGCAGGCCTTCTAAGCGAACAGCCGCCAGATCCTGCACCGCAAGGTAGGGATGGAGCCCCAGGCTGAAGGGCAAAGCAGGGCTGGCGGCCGCAGAGGTATTGCTGACGCGGGCAGTGATCGCCAGGCAGCCGGGCGTCAGCCGGTAATCCAGCTCCAGGTTGAAGGCATGGGGAAACACCGCCCGGGTGGCGTCGGTGTCTACCAGCTTCAGGCGCACGCCAGGCCCGGCGGAAGCTCCATCAGCAGCGGCGAGCTCCTCCAGCTGCCAGGGCAGGTCCCGGGCGAAGCCGTGCTGGGGCAGGGGGCTGCCGGCGAGGCCGCCGCAGATCGGGAACAGCACCGGGATGCCGCCGCGGATCGATTTGGTGGGGTCGGCGTAGCGCTCGGCATCGAAGTAAAGCCACTCCTCGCCGCCACTGCGCCAACCCGTGACCAGGCCGCCCCGCTCGGGCACGATCCGCAGCTCGTCTCCTGTGGCCGTGGTAGACGACCAATGGGGGTAGGGCTCAGAGCGCTGCTGCAGGGACGGGGAGCTGGGGGTCATCGGAGGAGGGCTGGGAGCTTGGCCCGACCGTAGCCAGCCCAGCCAGCCACTCCAAGAGGGCCCGGTTCACCTGCTCTGGCACCTCATCGTGGGGGCAGTGGCCCGCCTCGAGCACCACTTCGGTGGTGTTGGCTGGGGCATGGCGCTGGAAGGCACCGCGCCGGCCGGCCGCATTGATCCAGGGATCGCGGATGCCCCAGAGCAGCAGCAACGGGCAGGTGAGCTGGGCAAACAGCTCATCGAGGGGCTGGCCCTTGGGGATATCGAACACGGTGCGGAACACCCCAAAGGCGCCGGGATCCAGCGATGGCAGGCGGATCGCCTCCACCAGGGCCTCATCCACGTTGGTTTTGTCGATGTACACCTGGTTGAGGGTGCGGCGAATCGTGGCCGGCCGGCGCAGGTTTTCAAACAGGATCCGCTGCAGCACGGGGCTTTTGAACAGGGCACCGCCGATGGTCTGGCGGGCAATCTTGCCCCAACCCTTAGGTGGAGCCTGCTCGTCGCTGAAGGGCCCTGCCGCATTCAGCAGCACCACCCCGGCCGCCTGGTCGCCCAGGGCTGCTCCGGCCGCCAGGGCGGCAAAACCGCCGAGGGAATTGCCCACCAGCACCGTGGGCCGGCCAATGCGTTCGGCCACATAGGCGCTGAGTTGATCGCGCCAGAGGGCACCGCCGTAGGCCAGCTCTGCCGGCTTGGCGCTGCGGCCAAAACCCAGCAAATCAATGGCATGCACCTCGTGGTGCTCAGCGAGGGCAGGGATGTTGTGGCGGAAGTGGTCGGTGGAGGCGCCAAAGCCATGCACCAGCAAAATCGCCGGCCCGATGGGCTCTTGGGGGGCCCGGCTGAGGCTGTGCACGGGATGGCCCAGGTGGCTCCAGCTTTCAGAACTCAATACGTCCACTGACGCCACCACGAACAATCCCCCGCCAACAACAGCGCTGGGGGCGATGCTAGGCAGATCTTGTGAGCCCCTGGCTCAGGCGCTCCCTTGGCCCTTCCCTCCCCCGATTGGCTGCCCTTCCTGCCAGGCATGGGCCTGTGGGCCCTGGCCCTGTATTTGCCCCTGAGCCTGCCGTTGGCGCGGTTCGAAGCGGTGCTCGCTGCCGGCACCCTGCCGGAAACGGCCCAACAACTGGTGCTGGCGGCCACCAGCCTGCTGCTCGCCCTGGCCGTAGGGGTGGTGGTGGATCTGGGTTTGAGCTGGGCCCTGGGGCCGAGTTGGGCCAGCAGCATGGGCTTGATCGCCGCGGGCTGGGGGCTGTTTACAGCGCTCGCCAGTCGAGCCAGGGAAGACCAGGAATGATCGCTGGGGTGGCCAGCCGGTAGGCGCCGTACTCCGGATGCACCAACGCCAATTGGCGTTCCTCCCGCCGGGCCTTGCCCCCGAGCAGGGCGCAAAGGGCGAGCAGCAAAGCCAGGTGCAACAGGCTGCCCAGGGCCAGGGTGACCCCAAGCGAGCAGATGAGAAGCGCCTGATACAGGGGGTGGCGGCAGCGGCCATAGGCCCCCTGGGTCACCAGGGCCGCCCCCGGCATCGGATCGGGCAAGGGCGTGAGGCTGGGCCCCAGCCGCCAAAAGGCCTGGATCGCCAGAAGGAGGCCAAGGCCAAACAGGATCAAGCCAGAGAGGGCCACCGGCAGGGGCCAGGCGTAGCCCCAGGCCCCGGGGGCCGGATAGGGGGGCAGCAGGTGGGCGGCGATCAGGGCCAATTGGGCTAGCAGCCACCACTCGCCGTGGCGGTTGTCGAACCAGCCCCCCCAGCTCAAGCCCCAGCGGCTGGGAGCAAAGCGGGGACTGGGCTTAGGCGGCCTGTTCGGCACCGGCGGCTTGCTTGGAAAGCACCAGTCTGAGCAGGATCGGCGCCAGGAAGGTGGTGCCAATCACCATCAGCAAAATCGCCGCCTCCAAGGGAGGGGTGAGCAGGCCGGCCTGGGTGCCCAGGCCTAGGAAAATCAAGCCCACTTCGCCCCGGGGCAGCATCCCCAAACCCACCACCAGGCGGTTGGTTTTCTCAGCGCTGACGTAGCTCCAACCCGAGGCCACCTTGCCCGCGATCGCCACGGTGAGCAGGAAGGCGGCCACGATCAGGCCCTCGCGGTTTTCGGGCTGCATGGGATTGAGCACCGAGAGATCCATGCCAGTGCCAATCAACACAAAGAAGATCGTGGCGAACAGGGCCACCAGGGGCTTCACGGCGGCCTGGATGGCATGGGTGTGCTTGGAGCTGCTCAAAATCAGGCCCGCCGCGAAGGCCCCCAGGGCCGCCTCCAGGCCAATGGCCTGGGCCGTGAAACAGCAGAGCGAAAGCACCACAAACGACGCCACCACCACTTCGCCCGGGGCCTTGAGGCGGTCGAGCAGCCAATCAAAGGCCGGGGCCGCCGTGCGGCTCAACACCAACGACACCCCCACAAAGGCAGCGGCAGCGGTGACCAATTTCACGATCGGGCCAAAGGTGAAACCTGCGCCGCCGGCCAACGAGACCACCACCGCCAGGATCACGATGCCGAGGATGTCGTCGAGCACGGCCGCCCCAATCACGGTTTGGCCTTCTCTGGTTTTTAAAAACTTCAGCTCGCCAAACACACTGGCGGTGATGCCAATGCTGGTGGCCGTCATGGCGGCCCCGGCAAAGATCGCCGGGATCAGGGGCACATGAAAGAGGTAAAAGAGCCCCAAGGTGCCCAGGGCAAAGGGCAACACCACCCCGGTGAAAGCCACCGTGGTGGCCTGCAGGCCCACCGCCACCAGCTCATCGAGTTCGCTCTCCAGGCCCGTGAGGAACAGCAGGGCAAACAGACCGATCTGGGAGACGGCCTGGAGGCTCGAGAAACCCTCGAGGTAGATGTCCTGCACCTGGGATGGGGTGATGTCGGCCAGGGAGGCCAACAGGCCAAGGGCCGCGGAGTTGAGCTGGGCATGGGTTTCGGGCGGCACGATCAAATGCAGGCCTGAAACACCGATCAGCACCCCGGCCACTAATTCCCCCAGGATCGTGGGCAATTGGATCCGCACCATTAGCTCCGCCATGGCCCGGGCAGCCACGAAGATCACCAGAAACTCGGCCATGGCGATCAGGGTTTCGGCCACCTCCACCCCGTGGCTACCGCCCACCTCAAGCAACAACGCCGGCACGTCCATGGCCCATCTGTGGTGCCCGTGACCCTAAAGCGAGAGCCCTAAAAACCGCCGCTAAGGTCGATCCAAGGGTCTGAAGCACGGCATGGCAGCGCAGGGCGATCTGGCGGCACTTGATGCCTGGTGGCGGGCGGCCAACTACCTGGCGGTGGGGATGATCTACCTGCAGGACAACCCCCTGCTGGCCGAACCGCTGCGGCCCGAGCACATCAAAAACCGGCTCTTGGGCCACTGGGGATCCAGCCCGGGCCAGGCCTTCATCTGGGCCCACGCCAACCGGGTGATCCGCGAGCACCAGCTCGCGATGATCTACCTCTCCGGGCCCGGCCACGGGGCGCCGGGGGTGCTGGGGCCCACCTATCTCGATGGCTCCTACAGCGCCATCTATCCGGATAAATCCCAAGACGCTGCTGGGCTGGGGCGCTTTTTTAAGCAGTTTTCCTTCCCCGGCCACATCGGCTCCCACTGCACCCCGGAAACGCCCGGCTCGATCCACGAGGGCGGCGAGCTGGGCTACGTGCTCTCCCATGCCTGCGGGGCGGTGTTCGACAACCCGGAGCTGATTGCCCTGGCCTGCGTGGGCGATGGCGAAGCGGAAACCGGGCCCCTGGCCACCTCCTGGCACATCAACAAATTTCTGAATCCCGCCAGCGATGGGGCCGTGCTGCCGGTGCTGCACCTCAACGGCTACAAGATCGCCAACCCCACCCTGCTGGCCCGGCTGCCCAAGGCGGAGCTGGAAAGCCTGCTGGTGGGCTACGGCTGGCAGCCCCTGTTTGTGGAGGGCTCTGAACCCATGGCCATGCACGCCGCCATGGCGGCCGCCATGGACACAGCCATCGGCCGCATCCAGGCGATTCGCCGCACGGCCCGCGACCAACGCGCCAGCGGCCAGGACATCACCAGACCCGCCTGGCCGATGCTGGTGCTGCGCTCCCCCAAGGGCTGGACGGGGCCCAAGGAGCTGCACGGCCTAAAGCTCGAGGGGTTTTGGCGCAGCCACCAGGTGCCCCTGCCCAACCCCAAGCACGACCCCGAGCAGCTGGCCATGCTCGAGGCCTGGCTGAGGAGCTACCGGCCCGAGGAGCTGTTTGATGCCAACGGCAGCCTGATCGCCGAGCTGCAGGCGCTCTCACCCACGGGGGATCGGCGCATGGGCTCCAATCCCCACGCCAATGGCGGCCTGCTGCGGCGCCCTTTGCAGCTGCCGCCGATCGAGGCCTATGGGGTGGCGATTCCAGGGCCTGGGCTGATCGAGGCCGAAAACACCGCGCCCCTGGGGGAGCTGCTGCGCGATGCGATCGGCCTCAACCCGGATTCGTTGCGGGTGTTTGGCCCGGATGAAACGGCCTCGAACCGGCTGCAGGCGATCTACGCACGCAGCAAAAAGGTGTGGATGGAGGAGCTGCTGCCGGAAGACGGTGGCGTTGATGGGGCAGGCGGCAGCGAGCTGGCCCGCTTTGGGCGGGTGGTGGAGATGCTGAGCGAGCACACCCTGGTGGGGATGCTCGAGGGCTACCTGCTCACCGGGCGCCACGGGCTGTTCCACACCTACGAGGCCTTCGCCCATGTGATCGCCTCGATGTTCAACCAGCACGCCAAATGGCTGGAGAGCTGCCAGCGCCACGCCCCCTGGCGCGCATCGATTGGGGCCTGGAACTGCCTGATCTCCTCCACGGTGTGGCGCCAGGACCACAACGGCTTCACCCACCAGGACCCCGGCTTCATCGATCTGGCCGGCAACAAAAGCGGCGATGTGGTGCGGGTCTATCTGCCCGCCGATGCCAACTGCCTACTGGCCGTGGCCGAGGTGGCCCTGGCCGAAACCGACGTGTGCAACATCATCGTTTCCGATAAGCAAGCCCACCTCCAATACCTGGAGTTGGAGCAGGCCCGGGCCCATGTGGCCAAGGGCATCGGCCTCTGGGACTGGGCCAGCAACGATGGGGGCGGCGACAAGGCCAGTGGCGGCGAGCAGGCCGATGAACCGGATCTGGTGATGGCCTGTGCCGGGGATGTGCCCACCAAGGAAACCCTGGCGGCGGTGGCCATCCTGCGGCGGGAGATCCCCCAGCTGAAGGTGCGGGTGCTGAATGTGGTGAAGCTGTTTGCCCTCACCCAGCCCAGCGAGCACCCCCACGGCCTCAGCGACCGCGACTTTGATGTGCTGTTCACCACCAACAGGCCTGTTTTGTTCAATTTCCACGGTTATCCGTGGTTAATTCATCGCCTCACCTACCGGCGCACCAACCACGCCAACTTTCACGTGCGCGGCTACAAGGAGCGGGGCAACATCAACACTCCCCTGGAGCTGGCGATGAACAACCAAATCGATCGCTTCAATTTGGTGATCGATGCGATTGATCGGGTGCCCAGCCTGGGCTCCCGGGCCGCCCACCTGAAAGAGCGGATGCGGGAAGCGATCCTGGCCAACCGCCAGTACGCCCACCACCACGGCATGGACGCCCCGGAAATCACCAATTGGCGCTGGGAGGCAGCGAACTCATGACTACACCCCGCAATCTGCGCCTGCCCACCCCCGGCTGCTACGCCGACCCTGACCGCAGCGGGCTGACGGCGGAAGACGTGTTCGACGGCATGACCGAGCACCTCTTTTACACGCTCGGCAAGCTCGCCCCCACCGCCAGCCGCCACGACCTCTACATGGCGCTCAGCTACGCCGTGCGCGACCGGCTGATGACCCGCTACCTGGCCGGGGTTGAGGCGATCAGCGCCGCCCCCACCCGGGTGGTGGCGTACATGTCTGCGGAGTTTTTGATTGGCCCCCAGCTGGGCAACAACCTGCTGATGCTCGGCATCCAGGCGGAAGCGGCAGAAGCCCTGCGCCGCTTTGGCATCAACGACATCAACGACATCCTCGATGTGGAAGAGGAGCCGGGCCTGGGCAATGGCGGCCTGGGGCGGCTGGCGGCATGTTTCCTGGAATCGCTGGCGTCGCTGGAGATCCCAGCCACGGGCTATGGGATCCGCTACGAATTCGGCATCTTCGACCAGCTGATCCGCGATGGCTGGCAGGTGGAGATCACCGATAAATGGCTCAAATCGGGCTGGCCCTGGGAGATCCCCCACCCGGATCAGGCCTGCTTTGTGGGCTTTGGCGGCCGCACAGAGAGCTACAAGGACGACGACGGCACCTACCGGGTGCGCTGGATCCCCGCTGAGCACGCCATCGGCATCCCCCACGACGTGCCGGTGCTGGGCTACCGGGTGAACACCTGCGACCGGCTGCGGCTGTGGCGGGCCGATGCCACCGAGAGCTTCGATTTCTATGCCTTCAACATCGGCGACTACTACGGCGCGGTGGAGGAGAAGGTGGGCTCGGAAACCCTCTCCAAGGTGCTCTACCCCAACGACGGCACCGACGAGGGCCGCCGGCTGCGGCTGAAGCAGCAGCACTTCTTTGTGAGCTGCTCGCTCCAGGACATGATCCGCAGTCTCGATGCCCGGGGCATTCCGATCGCGGAATTCCCCGACCACTGGGCGGTGCAGCTCAACGACACCCACCCCTCGATCGCGGTGGCCGAGTTGATGCGACTACTGATCGACGACAAGCACCTGGATTGGGATGCGGCCTGGAGCATCACCTCGAAGTCTCTGGCCTACACCAACCACACCCTGCTGCCCGAGGCCCTGGAGAAGTGGGGCCTGCCGTTGTTTGGCTCGCTGCTGCCCAGGCACCTGGAGCTGATCTACGAGATCAACCGCCGCTTCCTGCAGCAGGTGCGCCTCAAGTATCCAGGCAACAACGCCCTCCTGGCCAAGGTGTCGATCATTGATGAAGACGGCGCCAAGGCCGTGCGCATGGCCAATTTGGCCACGGTGGCCTCCCACCACATCAATGGGGTGGCGGCCCTGCACAGCGACCTGGTGAAGAGCGAGCTGTTCCCGGAATTTGCGGCGCTCTGGCCTGAGAAATTCACCAACGTGACCAATGGGGTGACGCCCCGGCGTTGGGTGGCCCTGGCCAACCCCCAGCTCTCGGCCCTGCTCAACGAATCAATTGGCGACGGCTGGGTCAAAGACCTCGACCAGCTCAAGCAGCTCGAGCGCTTCGCAGGCGACAGCGCCTTTTTGGAGCGCTGGGGCGCCACCAAACGGTCGGTGAAAACGGATCTGAGCAACTACATCCACCGCCACAGCGGCGTGCATGTGGATCCCAGTTCCCTGTTTGACGTGCAGGTTAAGCGGATCCACGAATACAAGCGCCAGCACCTCAATGCCCTGCAGGTGATCGCCCAGTACCTGCGCATCAAAAATGGCACTGCGGCGAACTCTGCCCCGCGCACGGTGATCTTCGGCGGCAAGGCGGCGCCGGGCTACACGATGGCGAAACTGATCATTCGCTTCATCAACGGCATCGCCGAAACGGTGAACGCCGATCCGGATATGGAGGGCCGGCTGCGGGTGATTTTCCTGGCCGACTACAACGTGAAGCTGGGCGAGCGGGTGTATCCGGCCTCCGATCTTTCGGAGCAGATCTCCACCGCCGGCAAGGAAGCTTCCGGCACGGGCAATATGAAATTCGCCATGAATGGGGCGCTCACGATCGGCACCCTCGATGGCGCCAATGTGGAAATCCGCGAGCAGGTGGGGGCGGAAAACTTCTTCCTGTTTGGCAAAACCGCAGAGGAAATCTCAGCGTTGGGCCAGGAGGGCTACCGCCCCTGGGAGCTCATCGGATCAATGCCGGAGCTCACCGAGATCCTGCGGCTGATCGAGCAGGGCCACTTCAGCAACGGCGATGGCGATCTGTTTAGGCCCCTGCTGCAAAACCTCACGGGCAGTGATCCCTTCTTTGTGCTGGCCGATTTCAACGACTACCTGCGGGCCCAGGGAGCGGTGGATCAGGCCTGGGCGGATCGGCCGTTGTGGAACCGGATGTCGCTGCTGAATACGGCCCGCACGGGCTTTTTCTCCTCGGATCGCTCGATCAAGGAGTACGCCCAGCGGATCTGGAAGGCCGAGAGCTACCCGGTGACGATCAGCTGCGTGACGGATTAAGGCAGGTCTGGGGTTTGGTGCAGCAGGCGGTTGAGCCGCAACCGGTCGGCATTGAGCGGATCGGGGGCCAGTTCGCCGGCGAGCTCGCGGAACTTTTGCTCCACCTCGTCGGGCACGCGCACGTCAAAGATGCGCTCCATCAGGGCCTCGATCGAGAACAGGTGGGCGTTGATGTTCTCCAGGTCGGCCATGGCCTGCTGGAGGGGATCGGCCTCTTCGGCGCCCTGGCCGCCGTTGGCGGCTGGTACGGCATGGGCTGCTGCTGGCGGCTCAGGAGCCGCT
>CANHGA010000047.1 GCA_947460085.1 Synechococcaceae cyanobacterium | reverse complement strand
GATGTTGCCGATGGAGATGACTGGCACCGACAACGGCAATGGCCGCGTCGTCGATCGGTGCAACCAAACCCCGGCCCCATAGAGCCAAGACAACGGCAACAACACCCTGGCCAAGCCGCTAAGCCTGGGCTGATACCAAAAGCTGGGGGCGTTGCAGGGCATGGCGCTAACGATCCGAATGCTCCAAGGGCTGGGCCGGGGGGTGCGACCCAGCGGTGAGGGCATCGATCAGCCCCGTGGCGATCTGGCGGGAGGGCCCTTGCAGGGCTACACCAACTGGAACGCCCATCGTTGGACCTTCATGAGGGCCTTGCCCCTTGGAGTTCCTCTGGGTTTCCAGCAAGCGGAGCACCCCATCGAAGGCTTGGCTGGCCGTGGGGTACTGGTGCAAAACTCCTGCTGCAGCAAGGGCTGCTGTCACATCGGAAAAGTTGGCCATGTCGGGGCCGCAGACCACCGGCCTAGCCAAAGCCGCCGGCTCTAGGGGATTTTGGCCCCCATGGGGTCGGCCACTGGGATAAAAACTCCCCCCCATCACCACCACCGACGCAGCGCCAATCCAGGAGCCCATCGCGCCGATGCAATCGGCCACCACCAGGTCGCAGGAGAGCCGCTGGTCGCTGGCTGCAAGCTCACTGGCCGAAAGCTCAGTCCATAGCGCTGCCCTAGGGCGCGGGTTCGCTTTCTGGCGGGAGAAGGCCGCCCGGGCCAACTCCAACACCTGGGCCGCGCGCTGGGGGTGGCGCGGAGCGAGCAACAACCCAATCTCGACTGGGCCCTGGCGCCGCGGCGAACCAGCCAACCAGGCCTCGATCCACTGCTGTTCTTCCCCGGCATGGCTACTGGCCAGGAGCACCACGGGCCTAGGCCCAAAAACCTGGCCCAACCGCTCGACGATGGGGCGGCTCACCGCCAGGGGGGCCGCATCCCGCTTGGTGGAGCCAGCCGCCACCACGGCCTGGGCCCCGAGCCGCCGGAAGCGCTCGGCATCCTGCTCGGATTGGGCAAAGCAGCGCTCAGCGCGGCCAATCAGCCAAGCGGCGAACCAGCCCAGCCGTTGATGGTTGCGAAAGGAGCCCGCACTCATGCGGGCATTGATCAGCTGCAGCCGCGGCATGGCATGGACGATCTCCGGCCACAACTCCGCTTCCGCAAGAACCCCCAAACTCGGCCGCCAATGCAACCGAAACGGCAGCCAACACAGCCAATGGTCGATCGGCACGTATTGGTGGATCACCCCAGGGGGCAACACCGATGGCGCCAGGCGAGCGGAGCTGCGGGTCACCGTGGTGAGCAGCACCGGAATCCCGCCACCCAGCTCCTGGAGGGCAGCGAAAACGGGCAGCAAACTGTTGAGCTCGCCCACGCTGGCGGCGTGGAACCACAACAAAGGGCCCTGGGGCCTGGCGCAGGTGGGCCAGCCCAGGCGCTCCTGGATCCGGGCGGGATCTTCCTTGCCTTGCAGCAAGCGCCAAAGCAACAGCAGCAGTGCCACGGGGGTGAGCAGGAGCCACAGCAGGCGATAGAGCAGCAGAAGCATGGTCAGCTCACCCGTTGGACAGCCAGAGCCACCGTGGTTTGAATCGCGGCCTCAAGCTCCTGCTGCAGGGGTTCCAGCGGCGCCTCGTCGGGGCAATAGAGGGGCGCTCCCAGTTCAAACACCGCCTTGGAAAAGGGCAGGGGCAACAGGCTCCGATCCCACGATTTCAAGCGATGCAGCCGCGAGGAGGCCAGGGCCACGGGCACAATCGCGCAGCCCGATTGCTGGGCCAAACGGATCACGCCACTTTTAACCCGCTCGGCGGGCCCTTTGGGCCCATCGGGGGTCATCACCACCGACTGCCCCCCTTGCAAAACCGACAACAGCTGGAGGTAGGCCCTGGCTCCACCGCGGGTTGAGGAGCCAAACACCAGGCGAATGCCCCGCAGACGGGCTGCCACGCCAACAATCTGGGCATCGCGGTGGGCGCTCAACAACACCGAAACCGACCGCCGTTCATAGGTGCGAAACAGCGGTACAAAGAACACATGGCTATGCCAGAGGGCATAGATCACCGGAACCCGCTGCTCTCGCACCAGCCGCTCCACCTCGGGATCGGCCTCGATGCGCAGGCGGGAGGTGATCAGGAACAGCTGGCCGTAGGCATTGAGCAGGGAACCCACGAGCCAGGCCAGGCCCCTGTTGTTGAGCAACGTCCGCTTTTGGGCCAAAGGCTTTTACCCGTGTCTCAAGGATGGTTCTCAGAAGGTGGCTGGGCCAGATACAACAATCCCCCGGAGGGTGCTGCAAGCGCAGCCCGCCAGGGGATTGGGATGGTCTGAGAGGCTGAAAAACCAGTTATTAGGCGGAACCGACGCCCACATAGGAGCCGTAGAAGAACAGACCCACCACAAAAATCACCGCCATGCCGCCAGCTGTGGCCACGAGCCACAGGGGAAGGACGCCCTCGGTCCAGCGGGAACGCCAGGCCACCGCAGGTCGCCCATCGGGGAGGCGATCGGGGATCCGGCCGTCAGGCAGGGAAGATTTCTTGCCGCTCATTGGATGCGCTCCCGATCAGTTGAAGAAGTAGCTGGAGAACAGGATGCCAATGACGAACACAAACAGCAGGCCCAGATAAAGGCTGGTGCGGTTGAGCTCGACAGGCAGGTTGTTGGGGTTGGGGTTGCGTTGCATGGCCTCAGCGGCGAACGAACTGCATGGCAGCCAGGGCACCCAGGAAGAACACCGTGGGGACGCCGAGGGCATGAATCGACAGCCAGCGCACCGTAAAAATCGGGTAGTTGCGCGGGGTCGTGGAGATGGGTGCTTGGGTCATGGCTTATTTCAGACGCGAGTCGAGCGATCCCTTGGCTTCATAGCGCTGGCTCACCACAGGAGCCTTACTTTCCTGGGCCTGGAAATAGGCGTCAGGACGGGGGGTTCCAAAGGCGTCATAGGCCAGGCCCGTAGACACGAACATGAAGCCGGCCAAAAAGATGGCAGGCAGGGTCACCGCATGGATAACCCAGTAGCGGATGCTCGTAATGATCTCGAAGAACGGGCGTTCTCCTGTTGAGCCGGCAGCCATAGCGACAAGCGTTCAGCTTTGGAAGTTTAGGGGTCGAAGCGAGGCTGGCGAGAGCCAGCCGGGAGCTTGGTTACAGAAGTTGGCGGGAGGGGGCGCAGCGAACGCCCGGGGCCCGGGGGATCGGGCTCCCTAGCCCACCCAGCGCAGCAGGGATCCCCGCTCACCGAGCACAAATCCCTTGCCATCGGCACTGAACAGGATGCGGGTGAAATTGGTGGGTTGTTGGGCTCCCACGGGATCCTTTTGCCAGGTTTTGCCGTTGTCGGTGCTGACTAGCAGGGTGCCGCTGCCGCCACCGGTCCAGATGGCGCCCTGGGGATCCCAGGCCATATCCAGATAGCCAAAGCCATTGGTAATGGGCACAACGGCCTTGCCCCAGGTGTCCACATCACTGGGATCGGCGTTGAAGCGCAGCTGGGCTCCGCGGGCCAGCATCCAAAGCGATCCATCGGGCTGGAAGCCCATCGATTGCAGGCGTTGGCTGCTCATGCGCTGGTGGGGCGTCCAAGCGGCCTCACCGGGCGTCCAGGTGGCAAAGAAATTGCCCAGACCACTCACACTCACGTACTGGCCATCGGCACCTCGGCGCAGATCCCGCACGGCCCCCGCCGCGTCTTCCACCTCCGCCTGCCAGCTGTTGCCGCCATCGCGGCTGTTGTAGATCGCGCCCACGTTGGTGGCGAGCTCGGCCTGGTTGGGGCCAAGGGCCGTAATCAGGTAGGGCTCACCGGGAAGCTTGGTGTCGAGAAACAGGCGGCTCCAGTTCTGGCCGCCATCGGTGCTGTGCAGGAGCAGGCCAGGCTGGCCGGCAATCCAGCCCTCATCGCCCTGGAAATCGATGCTGAGCAGGCGGAAGTTTTCCTCCTCGGGCAGATCAAGGGCCCGTTCCTCCCAGCTGCTCCCCCCATCGTTGGTTTCGAGGATCAGACGGTTGCTCCCCACCAGAAAGCCATGGTTGGCATCGGTGAAGGCCACATCCAGGGGGTTGGCCTTGGTGGCGATAGGCACCTGTTGCCACGGACTGGCCGAAGCGGCGGGAAGGCCCGTGGTCACGCAACCACCCAGGCCCAGGCCCAGGCCGATCACCATGACAAGGCTGAGCAGCTGACGAAGAACGGCGGTCATTAGCGCAGGGAATACAGCGAGAGGAAGAAGGCGACGGCCAAAGCAAAGCCACCAAAGATCAAGACATTCTTCTGCCCCGGGGTGAGGCGGTTCACACCAAGGCCAAAATTGAGGTTCTCCTCAAAGCCACTGGGCTTGTTGCGGGGGCCGATGTCCTTGAAGGCACCCATTTTGCTGCGACAAACCGGGCAGCGAAAACTGACTGGATCGAGCTCAAGGAAAGGGATGCCTGCGGCAATTTTCAGCTTTTTAATCCCTTCTGCCGGGTCGTAGACAAAGCCGCAGCTCAGGCACTCAAAACGGTTGTCAGCCGGATCATCGCTAGGAGATTCGATGCTGGATTCGGTGCTGGATTCGGTGGTATCACTAGGAGTTAGTTCTGGCGCCAGCTCTAGCGCCTGTTCCGGAAGGGCTTCCAGCGTGGGTTCTGGTGAGGGGTCTGAAGCGGCTTGGGCCTCGGCGTCACTCATCCCTATACCCCTTGTTGGTTGGGCGAACTGTATCGGCGCCCGAAGGCGAGCTGCAGATGCCAGACTGAGCAACAGGTTGGCCTGGCCCGAATGTTCGTGCTCTCCGGCTATGACGCCTTTGTCGGCTTTTTGCTGATCGCGGCAGCCGTTCCCATTCTCGCCCTGGTGGCCAACAAGTTGTTGGCGCCCAAAAGCCGGCAGGGCGAACGGGAGCTCACCTATGAATCCGGCATGGAGCCCATTGGCGGCGCCTGGATTCAATTCAATATTCGCTACTACATGTTTGCCCTGGTCTTCGTGATCTTCGACGTGGAGACCGTTTTCCTGTATCCCTGGGCCGTGGCGTTCCACCGCCTGGGTTTGCTCGCTTTTATTGAGGCCTTGGTTTTCATTGCCATCCTGGTGGTGGCCCTGGCCTACGCCTGGCGCAAAGGCGCCCTCGAGTGGAGCTGATTTGACATCGCCATGACCGCAACCCCTACCTCCCCAAGCGCCACCCCAAGCATCGAAGCCCTCAGGGATCTACGCGCTGCCAGCTGCAACCCAGTCGGTGCTCCGGCCGTCACCTCGGACCTCTCCGAGAACGTGATCCTCACCACCCTCGACGACCTTCACAACTGGTCCCGCCTGAGCAGCCTCTGGCCATTGCTCTACGGAACGGCCTGCTGCTTCATCGAGTTTGCGGCCCTGCTCGGCTCCCGCTTCGACTTCGACCGCTTTGGCCTGGTACCCCGGTCCAGTCCCCGTCAAGCCGACCTGCTGATCACCGCAGGCACGGTCACCATGAAAATGGCTCCCGCTTTGGTGAGGCTCTACGAACAGATGCCCGAACCCAAATACGTGATCGCCATGGGGGCCTGCACCATCACCGGCGGCATGTTTTCCGCCGATTCCACCACCGCCGTTCGCGGAGTGGACAAACTGATCCCTGTCGACATCTACCTGCCCGGCTGCCCGCCGCGGCCTGAAGCCATCTTTGATGCCGTGATCAAACTGCGCAAAAAGGTGGGCAACGAAGCCCTCGCAGAACGGGGCAACCTCCAGCAAACGCACCGCTACTGCACGGTGAGCCATCAAATGAAGGCCGTGGCCCCCATCGTTGACGGCAAATACCTGGCCTCGGAAACCCAGAAAAAAGCCCTTGCCGCCGCGGCTGGCCTGCCCATGGCAGCCCCCCAGGCCCAAGTTCAGCCCCAACCGGAGAGCAGCGATGCCTGAAGACATCAAGCCAGCCCAAGAGCTCACCGCAACCCAGCCCGGCCCGGTGAGCCAATGGCTCAAGGGCCAAGGCTTTGACCATGAGGTGCTCGACGACGACCACCTGGGCGTCGAAAACCTTGGGGTTGAAGCGGCCTTTCTGCCCTTGCTGGCCACGGCCCTCAAGGCCAACGGCTTCGATTACCTCCAGTGCCAGGCCGGCTACGACGAAGGACCGGGTGGACGCCTAGTGAGCTTTTATCACCTGATCAAAATGGGGGCGTTGGTGAACTCCCTCTCCAGCACTGGTGCCCCCCCCGAAGGCGTCAAGGTTGAAGAGGTGCGCCTGAAGGTGTTTTTATCCAGGGAGGGCACCCCCAGCATCCCCAGCCTCTACGGCCTGTTCCGGGGCGCCGACTGGCAGGAGCGGGAAACCTTCGACATGTATGGCATCACCTTCGAAGGCCACCCCCATCCCAAGCGCCTGCTGATGCCCGAAGACTGGAAGGGCTACCCGCTCCGCAAGGACTACATCCAGCCTGACTTCTACGAAATGCAGGACGCCTACTGACGAGGGCGACTAAGCACGTCTTGTCATCAATCCCGCAGGTTTTGCTTGTAAAAACGCATCACCGCCAAAGCCACACTGCGGGGATCGTGGCGCAGGGTGGCCGTGGGCCTGGCGCCCTGCAGGGGAGCCTCCATCACCTGGTATCCCTGCTTCCGCAAGTGGCGGGCATCACAGGTGACCGGTTCGGCCCCGTGCTGGCGATAAAAGTTCAGCAGGGGGGAACGGCCCAGATCTTCCTGGGCCAAAACCGCTGGAAACAGCCGTTGATCGATCCCCAAGCTGGCCAATTGGGCCTCAATGGCCCGGAGGTGGCCGGCCACATCCAGACCGTCGGTTTCGCCCGGCTGGGTCATCAGGTTGCAGATGTAGAGACGGGGCGCCTTGCTACGCCGAATCGCCGTGACCAATTCGGGCACAAGCAAGTTGGGGAGCAGCGAGGTGTAGAGGCTGCCGGGGCCTAGAAGAATCAAATCCGCATTGGCAATCGCCTCCAGGGCCCTCGGCAAAGCCGGCGGGCGCTCAGGCGTGCAGCCCAAGCGCACGATGGGGCTGGTGGCTTTGCCGATTTTGGATTCGCCCTCCAGGCGTTCTCCGTTTTCAAGCTCCGCCCACAGGCGCACATCGGCGTTGGTGGCCGGCACCACCTGGCCCTGCACCGCCAGCACCCGACTGCTGGCCGTAATCGCCGATTCGAGGCTGCCGGTGATCGCCGTCAGGGCGGAGAGGAACAGGTTGCCGAAGCTATGGCCCTCCAGGCCGCTGCCCGCCCGAAAGCGGTATTGGAACAGCCGGGTGAGCAGCGGCTCCTCCCTAGAGAGGGCCGCCAAGCAATTGCGGATGTCGCCCGGGGGTTGGACCCCCAGCTCCCGGCGCAGCACCCCGCTACTCCCGCCGTCATCGGCCACGGTGACGATCGCGGTGATGTTGCTGCTGTAGCGCTTGAGGCCACTGAGCAGGGTCGAGAGCCCGGTGCCCCCCCCAATCGCCACGATGTTGGGGCCCCGATTCAACCGGCCTTGGGCGGCCAGGGCATCCACCAGCAGGGTGCCCTTATCGGGGGCCAGGGCCTGCTGGATCGAGCCAAAACTGCGACTTTGCCCCCACAGGACCAGGGCCGCCCCCGCCACCAGCACCAGGGGACCCGTCACCCCCCGAGGCAAAACCTGGGTGACTTCCTGGAGCAACCATTTGATGGTGCTGAGCATCCAATAGATGGGCTGGAGGTCAGCCCAGACAGCCGCTCCCAACAGGGCCATCAGCAGCCCCAAACCAGATGTCAGCACCCAGCGCTTCACCACCAGCCCCGGTTGTAACCAGCGCACTGCCCGCCGGGAGCGACTCATCAAATCGCGCTGACGGAAATCTTTTTGGCGCTTGAGTCTTCGGGGCAACGGTGGGGGAGGACCCCTGTCGTAATTGGGTCAACTTTAGGGAGGGTTGGCCAAAGCAAACGGAATCGCCCGAGGCAAAGGCGCCAAGATGGACGCACTTGCCTTAAGACCCCTGGCCACCGCCGCGCCGCCTACCGCGCAGAGCCCCACTCCCATCGCAGAAATGCACGACTTGAGCGTGCGCTGGGGCAGCCGCACCATTCTCAATGGGGTCAATCTGAGCATCGAACCCGGCGAACAGCTCGTAGTGGTGGGCCCTTCAGGCGCGGGCAAGTCCACGGTGCTGCGCCTCTTGGCAGGACTGCTCCTGCCCAGCAGCGGCCGCTTGAGCCTCAATGGCGAAGCGCAGACCTACCTCCGGCTCGACCAGCAACACCCCCCCGATGTGCGCCTGGTGTTTCAGAACCCAGCCCTGTTGGGTTCCCTCAGCGTCAAAGAAAACGTGGGCTTTTTGCTCTATCGCGATGGGCGACTCAGTGAGCGGGAGATCACCGATCGCGTCAATCAAGCCCTCGAAGCGGTGGGGCTTTTGGGAACCGCCGACCAAATGCCCAGTGAACTCAGTGGCGGCATGCAAAAGCGGGTGAGTTTTGCGCGGGTCCTAATCCAGGACCCGCGCAAAACCAATGACCAGACCCCCCTGCTGCTGTTTGACGAGCCCACGGCGGGGTTGGATCCGGTGGCCTGCACCCGCATCGAAGATCTGATCGTGCGCATCACCGACGTGGCCCAGGCCGGCTCGGTGGTGGTGAGCCATGTGCACAGCACGATCGAGCGCACCGCCGAACAAGTGGTGCTCCTCTACGACGGGGCCTTCCGTTGGCATGGAAGCATTGATGACTACCGAACCACAACGAATCCCTACGTGGTTCAGTTCAGGAGCGGTAGCCTGAGCGGACCGATGCAGCCAGCTGAGCTTTAACCCATGCGCCGCAGTGTCCGTGAGGCGATTGTTGGGTTCTCCTTACTGGCCGCCATCTCCAGTGCCGTCGGATTGTCCTTTTGGCTGCGGGGCATTTCGCTCAGCCGCACCAACTGGACCGTAAAAGCCAATTTCGAGCAAGCCACTGGCCTGGCTGAACGCTCCGCCGTGGTCTATCGCGGGGTCCAGGTGGGGAACGTCCGCAAAGTGCGGGTGACCCCCCAAGCGGTGGTTGCCGAATTGGAAATCACCAATCCCGATTTGCACCTGGCCAAGCCGGCCTATGCGGAAATCGGCGAAGCTTCGCTCCTCGGCGGAGAGGCCCAGGTGGCCTTGGTCAGCACGGGGCCCTCGCTGCCTGCCAACGCCCCTGCGCCCTATGCCAAGGGCTGCAATCAGGCCGTGATGCTCTGCAACGGCAGCACCATTGCCGGGCTCCAAAGCCCCAGCCTGACCAGCGTGACCGCCCTGATGAGCAAGATGCTCATCCAGGTGGATCAGGCGAAGTTGATCGACAAATTCACCGTCCTCACCGGCAGTTTCGACAAGGCTGCCGTGGATGCCTCCAGCTTCCTCAAGGATGGCCAGGTGCTGGTGAAAAAAGTGGATGGCAGTGTCGACAAGCTTCAGCCCACGATTGCCAATTTGAATGCGGGCAGTGCCTCCCTGAAGAACCTCATCGCTGCCCTCGACAATCCCAAAACCGTCAAGGAGCTGCAAAGCACCGTGACCAATGCGGAAGTGTTGACGGCCAAATGGAAAGCGGTCGGTGGCGACGTCAAGAAGCTGACCGATGACCCCCAGTTCATGGATGGGGTGCGCAGCGTGGCCGTGGGTCTGGGCAAATTCTTTGATGAGCTCTATCCCGAGCGCAGGGGCACGACGGCAAAGGCCGTGCCGATTCGCTAGGCGCCCCTCCTAAAACCCGCCAATCGCCTCCATGGCGATGGCGGCAATGGCCTGGTCGCTCGCCTTGGGGAGCTGCACATATTTGCCGCCGGCGGCCTCGGCCAGGTCTTTGCCCATGCCGCTGCCAATGAACTTCCGCTCCGTATCGATCACCAGGAGCTTGATGCCGAGGGCTCGGTAGCGGCTGGCCACCTGCTTCACCTCTTCCTTGAGATCCACCGGCTCCTCCCCTTCCAATTCCGGCTGCCCCAGGGACCGGGAGAGGGGCACGTTGCCCCGGCCATCGGTGATGGCCACCACCACCACCTGGCCCAGGTCTCCGGTGGCCAAGGCATTGGCGCCAACCCGAGCCGCCTGGGTGAGGCCGTGGGCCAAGGGTGACCCGCCGCCGCAGGGCATCGATTCCAGGCGCCGGCGGGCTGCCGTGATCGAGCGGGTGGGGGGCAAGAGCACGTCGGCCTGCTCGCCGCGGAAGGGGATCAGGGCCACCTCATCGCGATTTTCATAGGCCTCCGTGAGGAGGCGAATCACCGCCCCCTTGGCGCTTTGCATGCGGTTGAGGGCCATGGAGCCACTGGCATCCACCAGGAAAATCACCAGCGCACCGGCCTTGCGTTGCAGTTGCTTGGCGCGCAAATCGCCGTCTTCGACGATGACCCTGCGATGGGGCTCCCGCTCCCGGCGGGTTTTCTGATAGGGCGCCGCAGCCCGCAGGGTGGCATCCACGGCGATGCGCTTCACCGGGCCCCTGGGCAACATCGGTTTCACATAGCGGCCGCGGGAGTCGCTGAACACCACAGCCCGGCTACCGCTGCCGCCTGATTTCGACTTGGCAGCAGAGAACAGCAGCAGATCCGGATCGATGGCCGTGGCCTCTGGATCCAACAGAAACTCTTCCGGAATCGAAGGGGGCGCCTGATCCTCTGGGGTTTCATCGTCCTGGTCGTCGTCGGAGTCATCCTCCGGGTCGTCGTTGTCGGGCTCGTCGTCTTGGTTTTGATCCTCGGGCGGCTCCTCCGGGGGCTGCTCCCCCTGGGGCGGCGGCGGGGGTGGCGGGGGCTCCATCTGTTGGTTGGGATCCTGGGGCGGCATCTGCAGGGCCCGCGGCGCAATCACCAGGCGCACGGCAACTTGGAGGTCGTCGGCTTCCACCTGGTCGCGGCCACTGAGGGCCGCATGGGCCCGGGCCACCCGCACCGCATACAACTCGGAGCGATGGCCTTCCACCCCGCCCCGCAGGGCTTCTTGCACCAGGTAACCAATCTGCTCGCGGCTGATCTGCACATCGGGAAGCCATTGGCGCGCCAACAGCAACTGGGTGGCCAGGGCATCGGTGTCCTCCTGCCACTTCGCCCGAAACACCTCACTGGATTCCGCCTGGGCCAGGGCGCTTTGGGTGATCTCCACCCGCTGCTCGAGCTCCAGGATCTGGTTGGCCGACAGGCAGATGGCAAAGCGATCCAGCAGGTGGTCGCGCACGGCCCCCTCTTCAGGGTTGTAGGTGGCGATCAACAGGCACCGGCAGGGGT
>CANHGA010000046.1 GCA_947460085.1 Synechococcaceae cyanobacterium | reverse complement strand
CGGGCAGGGCCTCACCGGCCTGGCCGATCAGCCCGATCGCCAGGGGAATCACCAGGGGCTGCTTGGTCGCTTGCCCGGGGGTGGGCGGCGTGTGCTGCTGGATATGGAGCTCCAGCACCCCTGCCTCCCCATCCCAGTGGCGCTGAACCCGGAGCACCGGGGTGCCTGCCTGGTGATACCAGCGTCGAAACTGGGAGAAATCCAAGGGAGCTTTGCCCTGGGCTCCTTCCTGGTCGACCTCCTGGGCCGCATCCTGCATCGCCTGGACAAACTCCTCACAGGTGGCCGCCGTGCCGTCATGGCGACGCACATACAGGGCCATGCCTCGCATGAAGGTCTCCTCACCCAACAGGGTATGGAGACAACGGATCACCTCCGATCCTTTCTCATAGATCGTCGTTGTGTAGAAGTTGTCGATCGCCTGGTAGGCATCGGGCTGCACGGGGTGCGCCGTAGGCCCTGAATCCTCGCGGAATTGGGTATTGCGGAGCATCGAAACGTTCTCGATGCGATTGAGGGCAGCCCCGTGCAATTCAGCTGTAAAACTCTGGTCACGGAAGACGGTGAGTCCTTCCTTCAGCGACAGCTGAAACCAGTCCCGACAGGTGATGCGATTGCCAGTCCAATTGTGGAAATATTCATGGGCGATCACACTTTCAACCCGTTCCAATTCGGCATCAGTTGCCGTTTCAGCATCCGCCAACACTAATTTTGAATTAAAAATATTGAGGCTCTTGTTCTCCATCGCACCCATGTTGAAATGGCGCACGGCAACAATATTGAACTCATCGAGGTCGTATTCGAGCCCATAACGTTGCTCATCCCAAAGCATGGAGCGCTTCAGCGATGCCATGGCATGGGCGGTGAGGGGCCCATCGCCTGGCTCCACGTGAATTCGCAAGGCCACCTCCCTGCCACTGGTGGTCGTGAAGGTATCGGCCACCTCCTCGAGCTGGCCTGCCACCAACGCGAACAGGTAAGACGGCTTGGGGAAAGGGTCATCCCAAATGGCGTAATGGCGGTCCCCTGAGCCCTCACCCAATCCAGAACTTTCACCAGAACTTTTAACTGACTCAGCAATGCTGCCCGTCTCAAGGCAATTGCCATTCGATAGCAACACCGGGCAGCTGAAGCGATCCGCCTCCAGCCGCACCCGAAACCGACTCAGCAAATCCGGGCGATCCGGATGGAAGGTGATCCGCCGAAAGCCCTCGGCCTCGCATTGGGTGGTGAACATGCCCCCACTCACATACAGGCCTTCCAGGGTGGTGTTGGTTTCAGGGTGAATCCGCACCCGGCTCTCCAACACAAAGGCTTCCCGCGGCGGAGCCAGCAGCCTCAGCCCAGCCCCATCCAGTTGGTAGGCCCCAGGGGCCAGGGTCTCGCCATCAAGCTGCAAATCGAGCAGCTCCAGATCAACCCCTTGCAGCTCCAGAGGCCCGAGCGCCGCTGAGGCTGGATTGGGGCTGAAGGCAAGCCGGGCTTCCACCAGGGTGTGATCCGCGAACAGCTGCACCGTTAAGTCGGTGCGCTCCAGCAGATAGGGCGCCGGGCAGTAATCGGCGAGGCGCACGGTGGGCATGGAGGCGTTCTCGGTGGGAGCGATCAAAACTTGGATACTTAGCTGCCACCTATTTGGAGGTGGCAGCCTTGGCTGCCGGGGCCTTCGGAGCTGGGGAAGCCTTGAGGGCGGCTTGGACCTTGGCCATCACGTCGGCTGGCACTTCCTTCGGGCAAATCTCGGAAGCACCCAGGACGGCTGAATTGATTGCGCCTTTGCGCAGGTCATCGATGCTGAGGGGCTTGGGCCCAACCTGGGTAATCAGGCCCCCATGCTGGCCTTGAATCAGCTGGGCGATGGTTTCACCGGCAATGCCCACAGCCTTTTCGAAATCCACTCCAGCCCCCCTGGCAATGCACACATTGACGGCGGCGATGCGGGTGTAGAGATTCATCTCCGCCTCCGTAGCCGGCGCGTTCTCGGCCAGCGCCGCTGCCGGAGCCAGGACGAGTGGCAACGAAAGGATTGGAAGTGCCAGGTACGGCAAGACCAGCAGCGGGGCTACAAGGCCAGCGGACAGGCGGCGCAGCAAGGAGATCACAACATCAGATTCTGAATGGGGCCCATGCTGCTGCATCAGGAGATCGGGGCCCCAGCCTCTTCAACCCGGATTTCATGGTGGGTGGCCATCATCTCGAGCATCCCAGCCTTCCAGGAGTAAATGGAACGGGAGCGGTAGCGGTCCTGATCAACCAGGCGGATTTGCTCGAGGATGCGCCACTGCTCGTAGTGCGATTCGAAGATCAATTCGTGCTCATCAACCTGACGAATCTGGCTTTCGATCGCCTTGCCGCAGAGGTAGCCCTGGCTGCGGCGCAGTTGGTGGCCACAGAGATAGACCTCCATCGTGCCCTCAGCCACACAACTGGGATTGTTCTCAAAAAAGGTGTAGTCCTGCTCTGGCCACCAACTAAAGCGATAGGCGGCATCGCCTTGAGCGGGTTCCCTGAAGGCTTCCACCCTGAGCATCATGTCGACCCGCATGTCCTCGGCATCAGAAAAGAAATACAACCGCCGCGTACGCCACAGCCCCAGGTTGCGGCCAAACCAACGCTTCAAATTGGAGTCGAGCTGCACCCGGCTTCGGACTCCAGCAGATGGTCCGCCAGCAGATGGTCCGCCAGACGTTGCCCCGCCAGCCTTGGCCACAAGCGGCTGGGTTGGCCTTGGTTCGAGGGAGAACTCAGGAGGATGGCCCATGACAGCGCCGCAAATGGGCCTTTCACTGAGAACCTCTTAGTCATAGCCACTTCTGATGGCTGTGGCCCGATACCAATAGGGTATCGCCGTGAATCCAGACACCCCGACCCCACCCCCCCAGGTCGCTGAACGCGACGAGGGGCCTGATCGCCAGGAGCTGAAGCTGCTGTTGGTGGCGGCCAACTTCCACCTGGCCACGCCCGATATACGCAGCCTGCTCCACACCCTCAAAACCGAGGATTGTGGCTTTGAGGTCAGCCTGGAGATTGTCGACCCGGCGCTGCACCCGGAGTTGCTCGAGCTCCATCGCCTCGTCGCCACCCCGGCGCTGGTGAAGCTGGAACCCCATCCCAAGCAGGTGTTTGCCGGCAATGCCCTCAGCAAGAAGCTCCGCAGCTGGCTGCCCCGCTGGAAGCAGGTAGAGACCGTTACCGGCCTTGGCCTCAGCCTCAGCCCCGTCGAGATCGACGGCAGCCGCACCCTGCGGGAGGTCCAATTGGAAGACCAACTGCTGGTGCTCCGCCAGGAAAACGAGACCCTGATCGAACGGCTAGGGGTGCAAGAAAGCTTGCTGCGCATGGTGGCCCACGAACTGCGTACGCCCTTGACCGCCGCCAAGCTGGCGTTCCAAAGCCACCTCTTGGGCCAAATCGATGGGCCCCGGTTTCGCGATGTGATCAACCGCCGCTTTGACGACATCGAAGCGCTGTCGAAGGACCTCCTTGAGGTGGGCACCACCCGCTGGGAGGACCTGTTCAACCCCCAGCGCCTCGCCCTGGGGAAGGTGGGCGCAGAAGCGATCCTGGAACTGGAAAAACTTTGGATGGGCCGGCAACTGCAGTTGAGCACCGACATCCCCAGCGATCTGCCCGATGTGCTCGGCGATCAACGGCGCATGCGCCAGGTGCTGCTCAACCTTCTGGAAAACGCCCTGAAGTTCACCCCAGACGGTGGCAGCGTGGGCCTGAAGATGCAGCACCGCACCGACCAATGGGTCCAGGTGAGCATTTGCGACAGCGGACCTGGCATTCCCAGTGACGAGCATGAGCGCATTTTTCTCGACCGCGTGCGGCTACCCCAAACCTCAGGCAGCACCTCGGGCTTTGGGGTGGGCCTCTCGGTGTGCCGGCGGATCACGGCGGTACACGGGGGGCGGATCTGGGTCGAATCCGAACTGGGCAAAGGCGCCTGCTTTCACTTCACCGTGCCCATCTGGAGTGGCCCAGCCACCCCAGTGCCCGCTAGCCAGCCTTGACGAAGGGTCCCACGGACCCGTAGCTTCCAACACATCAACAAGCCAAGGGGTTGGGCCAAAAGCTCGACACCACCTTGGAAGTTGTGGCCTCGCCCCCATCGTCTAGAGGCCTAGGACACCTCCCTTTCACGGAGGCGACAGGGGTTCGAATCCCCTTGGGGGTATTTAATTTGATGACAGCCAAGACTTCGATGGGTCAGCTGCCTTGCTGGCTAGAAGATCCCCTAGCCCTTCGCTGCACGCCGTTGGGCTTCTTGCTGCACACCGCGCAGATTGCTGGCTAGGTCATCGCGCAGGCGCTGTTCAATCAAGCCAATCGGCATCCCGGCCCGTCCTTGCACGGTGAGCTCATAGACCAGGGACGTGACCAGCTGGTCTCCCTGGCCCTGGCTACGGATCCGCCAGACGCCCTCAAAGCGACGGAAGTCGCCCCGGCTCATGGCAAACCGCAATTCCCCGGCATCACGGTCTTCCACCAGCTCCAGCTCCACCTGGGCGCTGAAGCGCAGGCCGCAGATTTGTTGGGTTCCCACCTGCTCCAGTCCCACCCGGTTGCCCCGGCGCCACAGCTGCCGCGAAGAGGTCAGGTTGGGGATGTAACGGCTGAGGTTGGAGTAATCCGTCAAGACCGCCCAGATCCATTGGGGATCCACCCCCAGGCGCAACTGCACTGCAAGACGCCTGGCCCCCTGGGGCAAGCGTTCCATCTCTTGCTGGATGGTGTCCAGAGTGGGGGAAGGCTGCTGGGCAGGCTCAAGTGGCTCGGTCAAGCGCACGCGGTCAACAAGCAGCTGCACCAAGGGAGCGGCTCAAAGGTGATCTTGCACACAAACCTAGCGGTGACGCCGGGGGCAATGTCGCCAGGAGGGTTCCCTATGATCAGCCGGCTTTACGGGGGCTGAGCCTGCATGCAAGTTTCTACAGGCCGCGCTAGTCAGTCCGATAGCCGCATGTTCACGGTTGTCGTTGAATCCTTTGGCCTGGGCCAGCAACGCCAAGCCGAACGACGCCTCTTGGTGTCCTTTCCCCAACTGCAGAGCACGGTGAGAACCATTGCCCTGCAAGGTGGGCGCATCACAGCCGTGATCGGTCCAGGCGCAGGTTCAGAGCCAGCTCCCCTGGCCCCCCAATCCCCCTCCCAACCGGCTCCAGCTCCCAAGGCCGAAGCCGAAGCCGCCCCATCGAAACCAGCAGCCGTGTCCCACGCCGACGTTCCCGTCAATCTTTACCGGCCCAAAGATCCGTTCATGGGCACGGTCACTGAGAACTACAGCCTGTTGGCCGACGGAGCGATTGGCCGGGTCAACCACATCACCTTTGATCTCAAGGGTGGTGAGCCCCAACTCCGCTATCTCGAAGGCCAGTCCATTGGCATCATTCCGGATGGCGAAGATGCCAATGGCAAGCCCCACAAACTGCGCCTGTACTCGATCGCCAGCACCCGCCACGGCGACAACCTGGAAGGCGACACCGTCTCACTGTGTGTCCGCCAACTGCAATACGAGAAGGACGGCGAAACCATTAATGGCGTTTGCTCCACCTTCCTCTGTGACATCGCCCCAGGCTCAAAGGTGAAAATCACCGGCCCGGTGGGCAAGGAAATGCTGCTGCCTGATGACGAGGACGCCAACGTCATCATGTTCGCCACTGGCACCGGCATTGCACCGATGCGCACCTACCTGCGCCGCATGTTTGAGCCCAAGGAAAAGAGCCTCAACGGTTGGAGCTTCAAGGGCAAGGCCTGGCTATTTATGGGCTCACCCACCACGGCCAACCTGCTCTACGACAACGATTTCAACCATTATCAACAGGAGTATCCCGACAATTTCCGCTACACCAAGGCCATCAGCCGCGAGCAGCAAAACGCCAGTGGCGGCCGGATGTACATCCAAGACCGGGTCAGCGAAAACGCCGATGAGATCTTCGCCATGATCGAAGATCCCAAAACCCACGTGTACATGTGCGGCTTGCGCGGCATGGAGCCCGGCATCGATGAAGCCATGGCCACTGCCGCTGCCGCCAAGGGCATCAACTGGCACGAATTGCGTCCCGTACTCAAAAAAGCCGAGCGCTGGCACGTCGAAACCTATTGAGCTCCAGCCGTCAGAGCCGATCACCGAGCCCACCGCAAGGTGGGCTTTTTTTGCGCTCGAGTTTGCGTATTCCCACACAGAACCTGCCCCATCACCGAAGAACCCTCGACCTTGGGTCCAGCCTCGGTAAACCAGGGGGCAGCAAGCCCAAAATCAACGATGAGTGCGGTCCTCACCAATCCATTGCGCGTTGGCCTCCGCCAAGAGCGGGTCATCCCACCGCAATGTCTGGTGATCTTTGGAGCCAGCGGCGACCTCACCCACCGCAAACTGATCCCGGCCCTGTTTGAACTGTTCCGCCAGCGCCGGCTGCCCAGCGAATTTGCGGTGCTGGGCTGCGCCCGCAGGCCCTGGAGCGACGACGACTTTCGCGCCCGCATGGCCGAGGCGCTCAAAACGGAAATCGCCGACCACCAAAGTGCCTGGGAGACCTTTTCAGCCGGACTCTTCTATGAACCGGTGGACCTGGAGGATCCCCAATCGGTGGTTCGCCTGGGCAGCCGCCTCGAGGTGATTGATCGCCAACGGGCCACCCGGGGCAACCGCACCTTCTACCTGTCGGTCGCCCCAAATTTCTACGGCAGTGGCTGTCGGTCCCTCGCCGCCGCGGGGTTGCTGAAGGATCCCGCCCGGAGTCGGGTGGTGATCGAGAAACCCTTTGGCCGCGATTACGGCAGCGCCCAGGAGCTGAACCGGGTGGTGAAGAGCTCGGCAGAGGAAAACCAGATCTTCCGGATCGACCACTACCTGGGCAAGGAGACTGTCCAAAACATCCTGGTGCTGCGCTTTGCCAACACCATTTTCGAACCGATCTGGAACCGCAACTACATCTCCAGCGTGCAAATCACGGCCGCTGAAACGGTCGGGGTGGAAGAGCGAGCCGGCTACTACGAAAGCTCTGGGGCCCTGCGCGACATGGTGCAGAACCACCTGACCCAAATGCTGGCCCTCACCACCATGGAAGCGCCGGGGCGATTTGACCCCGAGTCCATGCGCAACGAAAAAGCCAAGGTGCTGCAGGCCGCCCACCTGGCCAATGAAGACGAGCCTTGGAAGTGCTGCGTGAGGGGCCAATACGGACCAGGCGGATCCAGCGGTCTTCCGATCAGCGGCTACCGCCAGGAGCCCGGGGTGAATCCCAGCAGCACCACCGAGACCTACGTGGCCATGAAGCTGTTCATCAACAACTGGCGTTGGCAGGGGGTGCCCTTCTACCTGCGCACGGGCAAGCGACTGCCCAAGCGCCTCAGCGAGGTGGTGCTCACCTTCCGCGAAGCGCCCGTGCACCTCTTTGATGCCGCCGGGGGGGCACCAACCCCCAACCAATTGATCCTGCGCATCCAACCCGATGAGGGGGCGGAGTTCAAGTTTGAAGTGAAGGCACCGGGTTCGGGCATGCGCAGCCGCCCCGTGGACATGGCCTTCTCCTACGACGACAGCTTTGGCGAGCCCTCCGACGAGGGCTACGTGAGGCTGCTCGCCGACGCCATGCTGGGCGATCCCACCCTGTACACCCGCAGCGACGAAGTCGAGGCGGCTTGGCGCATCTACACCCCCCTGCTGCAGATGCTGGAGGAATCCCCCTCCCAGTTGCCGGTCCATCCCTACGAGGCCGGTACCTGGGGCCCAGCGGCAGCGGACAGCCTGGTGGCCGATGACGGCCTGACCTGGCGCCGTCCCTAGACGCTCGACTCGCCCGCTGACCCTGCTCTCGCCTTCCTGCCATGTCTGCCCAGCTCACCCTCCAGGCCCCCCACGCCCTGCCCCCCGCGGAGGTGCAGGGCTATCTCGACCAGCTCTGGCAACAGGGGCTGGAGGCGTCCAGCGGTGCCGCCACCTTCACCCTGGTGGTGTGGGATGGGGCCTGGCTTGAGCAGCAGTTGGTGCGCTCGGGGCGCGTGGATGGGCCCATCACCGGCCTCCTCCGGGAGGAGGTGCTCACCGCCGCCCGTGAGGCAGCCCAGGACTGCGGGCTTCCCTTGGGCACAGCCCCCATGGATCCCCAATTGGCCTGGGCCATCGGCCGGCTGGATGGCGGCCACCGGGCCGAGGACCTGCGCGGCCAATTTGTGGAGTCCGCCATCAGTGCCCACATGCCGCGCCGGATGATCACCCTGGCGCCCACCCTCGATCGCTCAGCACCCCTGGAAACCCTGGTGGCCGCCTACTGCCCCTTGCCCGAGGAACGGGGCGGCAGTGCGGCCTGCGGCGATGTGGTGGTCCTGCGCGGCGGTACCGGATCCCTGGAACAAAGCCTCGGACTGATTCAGCCACTGATTGGCACCGAACTGCCCTGCTGGGTGTGGTGGAACAGCAGCCTGGATGAGGCCCCGGCCCTACTGGCTTCCCTTGCCGAGGCTCCGCGGCGCCTGGTGGTGGATAGCTCCCTGGGCACCCCCAGGCGTTGCCTGGATCTCCTGGTGGAACGCATCGAAGCCGGCCAGGCCATCAACGACCTCAATTGGATGCGCCTGCGCAGCTGGCGGGAATCCCTGGCGATGGTGTTTGACCCGCCCTCCCGCCGGGACGCCCTCGATCAGGTGGTGCAACTCGACATCGATGTGGAGGGCGACCATCCCGTTAAGGGGTTACTGCTTGCAGCCTGGATCGCCGATCGTCTGGGTTGGCACCTGGTCGACAGCTATTGGG
The DNA here is from genome assembly GCA_947460085.1 of Synechococcaceae cyanobacterium. Classification (GTDB taxonomy): domain Bacteria; phylum Cyanobacteriota; class Cyanobacteriia; order PCC-6307; family Cyanobiaceae; genus Cyanobium_A. The sequence goes on along the minus strand of CANHGA010000046.1, from coordinate 2,539 downwards.
TGGACGGCCATGGCCCAGGCCAAGGGGTGCGCCATGGGCTGGGCGAGGGAGCCGGGATTGGCGCTGAGTTTGAACGCACCGATGGCCAAACCGTGCGCCTGCGGCTGATGCCGGTTCCCATGGGCGTACCCAAAACCCACCCCGGTGCCATCGTCGGCCTGCGGCTGATCTGCCAGCGCACCCCAGGCGCCCCCCTCTGCGTGATTCTTTGCTCCGAATCGGGCGGCTGCATGCGTTTGGAATCGGGAGGCATGGCGAGCATGGAGTTGGTCGAGGATGAGGTGCCCTTGCCGAATGAAAGCGAGGAGATGGAAATGGCCCGGCTGCTCTCCGGCGGCCACGATTCCACCAACCCCCTGCTCGCCGCGGCCGCCCCCATCGCTGCCAAGCTGCTGCCCAGTTAGATCGCCCGGCGCTCCAGTTCTTCATGCCCTGCCTTATCGCAGCGCCCAGCAGCGGCAGCGGCAAAACCCTGCTCAGCCTGTGCCTCACCGCCCTGGCCAGCCGCCGCGGCCAGAGCCTGCAGGCCTTCAAGGTGGGGCCCGATTACCTCGATCCCCAATTGCTCAGCCGGGTGAGTGGACGGCCATGCCGCAACCTCGACACCCTGCTCTGCGGCCAAGAGTGGGTCCGGCGCAGCTTCACGTGGCACGGCAGCCAAGCCCAACTCACCTTGGTCGAGGGGGTGATGGGCCTGTTCGATGGCCGCGGTCCAAGTAGCCACGGCAGTTCTGCGGAAGTGGCGGCCCTGCTTGACCTGCCGGTGGTGCTGGTGGTGGAAGCCTCCCGGCAGGCCGGTTCGCTAGCGGCCTTGGTGCGCGGTTTCCGCGACCACGGCCCACCCCAGGTGCAGCTCGCCGGGGTGGTGCTGAATCGGGTGGGGAGCAGCCGGCACCAGGCCCTGCTCACCGAAGCCCTGGCCAGCATCAACGTGCCCCTCCTTGGCGTGCTGCCCCAGCATCCCGCCCTGGAGCTGCCCTCGCGCCACCTGGGCCTGCTCCCGCCTGGGGAATTAGCCGACTTGGAGGAACGGCAAGGCCAATGGGCCCAACTGGCCGAAGAGCACCTGAATCTTGACCAGCTCTGGCCCCTCCTGGCACCACCAAAACCCTCGGGGGGCGATCCGATCTCCTGGTGCCTTGGACACCACAGCCAGGGCCCGTACCAAAAACCAGCGGAGCGGCCAATCGCCATCGCCAGCGATGCCGCCTTCCATTTCCGCTATCCAGAAGCCACCGAGCTGCTGGAGGCGGTGGGACTCGAGCCCATCCCCTGGAGTCCCCTGGCCGATGAAGCCCTACCCGAGGCATGCCGCGGGGTCCTGCTCCCCGGGGGCTATCCGGAATTGCATGCTGGCCAACTGGCCGGGAGCCAGCGCAGCCTCCAGGACCTCGCCCGGGCAGTCCGCTCAGGCCTGCCCGTGGTGGCTGAGTGCGGAGGGTTGCTGCTGCTGGGTCAAACCCTGGGCGACGGCGAAGGGAACCGCCACCCCATGGCTGGCGTGCTGCCCTTCCATGCCCAGCGCGGGGAGCTGAGCCTGGGCTATCGCGAGGCGCTAGCCAGCTGCCATGGGCTGGTGGTGCGCCGGGGTGAACGCTTTGTGGGTCATGAATTCCATCGATGGCAACTCGAATCAGTAGCCGATGGCGAGCCGCTGTGGCAGCTTGAAGGCTGGGGATGTCCGCAACGGAGCGAAGGATGGACAGCGCAGAACGTGCACGCCAGCTGGCTGCATCTCCACTGGGCTGGATGCCCGGTGATTCCATCGAGGCTGGCCGACGCCTGCGGTCGCGCCGAGCCGCTGCCACGGAACGCCGCTTTCTCCAGCCCCATGACAGCAAGCCCACCGCCATCAATGAACGCTGGCGCATGCTTGTGAGCGGCAAGGTCCAGGGGGTGGGCTACCGGATGAGCTGCTGTAGCCGCGCCAAGGACCTGGGCCTCAGTGGCTGGGTGCGCAATCGCCCCGACGGCTCCGTGGAAGTGGAGGCGGAGGGGCCGATCCAGGAACTCACCGAACTGCGTCTCTGGTGCGAGATGGGACCGACCGCCGCCAATGTCACCCGGGTCTCCGCCAGCCAGATTGGTCCCACCGGATCCGACTGGTTTGAGGTTCGCCAGTAAGTGGTTGAGCTCTGGCTGCTGCGCCACGGCGCCACGGAATGGGCCCGCAACGGCCGTCACACCGGCAGAACCGATGTGCCCCTGATCGAGGAGGGGGAAGCCGAAGCCCGCGCCCTGGCCCCCGTGCTGGTCGGCCATCGTTTTGCGGGGGTCCTGGTGAGCCCCCTGCAACGGGCCCAACGCACCTGCGCCCTGGCGGGCTTGGCCAGCCAAGCGCAACCCTGCCCCGACCTGCAGGAATGGGATTACGGCCGCTATGAGGGCATCACCACCGCCGAGATCCACGCCCATACCCCCCACTGGAGCCTGTGGCGCGATGGCTGCCCTGGCGGGGAAAGCGCCCCTGCCGTGCAGCAACGCTGTGAACGGGTGATTGCCCAAGCCGAAGCCCTGGCCCTGGGCATGGCCGGGCAGG
>CANHGA010000045.1 GCA_947460085.1 Synechococcaceae cyanobacterium | reverse complement strand
GTGCCTTCGGCCTTGAGATGGTCGATCCCGTAAACATCGGGCTCGCTTTTCATCAACCAATAGGCCATGGGCTGGGGCGCATTGCAACCGGGTGTTGCAGCGATGCTAAGGCTGTTGTTGGTCCGTTATGGACACTCTGTTTCAGATTTGCGCTGGTTCGTTGACATCCCAGCCTGGGCTGTCAACACTGCAATTGACGTTTTCTAGGCCCCTGGCCCCTCCCGATGCTGAGCGATAGGCAGAACAAGCGTGCAAGTGGTTTGGATTACGGCGCCATTGTCCAAACGGGCTGGCGTGGTTTTTCCCGTAATGCCCTGGTGCTGGTGGGCTTTGCGATCCTGTACACCATCGTTGCCGGCGGGGTGTCCTTTGCCGCGTCAGGCGTAGCGCTCAAGCTGGCTGAGACTGGCCCCAGGGCGATCGAGGGGATTGCCTACGGCCTGCTGCTCCTGTTGCAGGTGGTGGTGCATTTGGTGGGAAGCGTGGCCCTGCTCAATGGCGCCCTGTTGGCGGCCAAGGGGCAAACCTTCAAATTTGGCCAACTCTTCAAGGAAACCAAACAGCTGTTCAACTTGCTCGGCCTGCATGTGTTTGCAGCCATTGCAATCCTGCTGGGTCTGTTGGCCTTTGGCCTTCCAGGGATCTATTTGAGCGTGGCCTATTGGTTCTCGGCCTTTCTGTTGGTTGACCAGAAGGTGTCCTTCTTGGATGCCCTGGCTGGGGCCAGGGCCATGGTGACCCCCCATTGGTTTGATGTGGCCGTGCTGCTGCTGGTGATCGTCGCCGTCAGTGGGGTGGGCATCTTGGCCTTTGGGATTGGCCTGTTTGCCACCGGTCCGTTGGCGGTCTGCATTGGAGCTGCTGGCTATCTCCAGCTCGCCGCCAATCTCAACGAGGGCAAGAAAGGCTGAGGGCTAGCTTGCGGAAATGCTCGCCGCGGGCTTCGAAATCCCTGTATTGATCGAAGCTCGCACAGGCTGGTGAGAGCAGCACCGCTTTGCAGCCCAAGGCCGTTGCCAGCCCTGCGGCCTCGGGTACGGCCTCGGCGAGCCCTGCGCAGCAGCTCACCTGGCCTGGATAGGCGCCATTGGCGAGCAGGCCGGCCAATTCAGCCTGGGCGGCTCCGTAGAGCACCACGGCCTTGGACTGCTGGATCAAGCCCCGAATCCAGCCGCTGGCATCGCCCTGTTTGGATGCTCCCCCCGCAAGCACCACCAGGGGACCATCGAGGGCCTTGAGGGCCACTTCGGCGGCGTCATAGTTGGTGGCCTTGCTGTCGTTCACAAAGGCCACCCCCTGGTAATCACAGATCCGCTCGAGCCGGTGGGGTACGCCGCTGAACTGGCGGAAAGCAGCCTCCATTTGGCTGCCGCTGAGGCCGGCCTGGAGGCCAGCGGCCGCGGCGAGCAGCATGTTTTGACGGTTGTGGGCGCCGGGCATCGCAAGGGCATCGGCGGCCATCAGGGCGGCTGGCCCCCCTGGGCCTTGGTGCATCACCTGGTTGCCCTCAATCCACAGGTAGGCCCTGAGCCCGGAGGGCAGGCCATCACGCTGGCCCGCCGTGACCCAGAGGGCGTGGTCCCAGGTTTGGCCGTGGGCCCGGAGGTCGGGGTCGTCGCCATTGAGGATGCGCACCGTGCTGCGCTCCAGCAGGCTGCGTTTGATGGCGCGGTAGTTGGCGAGGGTGCCGTGGCGCTCCAGGTGGTCGGGCGTGAGGGTGGTCCAGATGCCGATTTGGGGGGCCAGCTCCGGTGCCGCCTCGATTTGGTAACTGCTGAGTTCCACCACCATCCAGGCCGGCAGCACGCCGCCAGGTTGCAACCGCTCCAGCACCAGCTCGGCGGCTGAATGGCCCACGTTGCCGCCCATGGGGGCATCGATGCCCGCGTTGCGCAGTAAGTGACTGACCAGGTGGGTCACGGTGGTTTTGCCGTTGGTGCCCGTAATGCCAATCCAGGGCACCTGCTGGCAGCTGTCCCAGGCGGCCGCCAGTTCACCCCTGACCGCGATCCCGTCTTGGCGGAGCGCGCAGAGGGTTGGATGGTCCCAGGGAATCCCTGGGCTGACCACCACGGTCTTGGGTTGCTGGGGCAGGCCAGAGAAGGTGGCGGGGGCCAGGGGTGCCGCCAGTTGAACGGCAATGCCTGAGGCCCTTAACTCTTGGGCTTTGTTCTCAAGGTCTTGGCTTGAATTGCTCTCGAGGAGCAACACAGCGTGCCCGAGTTGGTGCAGCAATTTCGCGGCACCAAGGCCTGAACGCCCCAGGCCCACCACCACTGTTAAATCCCCAGACGCACCCAATTCCTTTGCCGCGGAAGTGATCACGGATGGAATTGCTAATGCTGAAGGTGGAAAGAATGGGCGATACTGGATTTGAACCAGTGACTCCTACCGTGTCAAGGTAGTGCTCTACCCCTGAGCTAATCGCCCGAGCGAATGGTTCAGGAGGCGATGGCATCGTTCCTGAATCCCCTGCAACCTAGCAGCGAGCCAGCTGGCCCCTAGCTGCGAACCAGCTGAAGCCGCCAGCGGTCCCGCTTGGTGAGGCCAACCTCTTCGATCAGCAGTTCCCCCCGCCCGCTCCATTGCACCCGATCGCCGGCGGCGATCTCCCGACTCGCACTGGTGACCACGGTCCAATTGATCTGCAGTTCCCCTTGGCGAATCAGCTCCGCCATGCGGCTGCGCGAGAGGCCAAATCCCGCCGATGCCACCGCATCCAGCCGGAGGGAGGCCTCCACGCTTTGAAACCGCCTGGGCTGCCGGGTCGCCGGACATTGCAGGGCGGCGATGGGTCGGGCTAGAAGCTGCACCTCCACGCTGCGCACCTGGGCCGTGAGGCCATCGAGGGCTTGGGCGCAACTGCTGGTGGCAATGGCCTGGGCACCCCGGTCTCCCCGCAGCCAGAGATCGCCCAGGTCGGCTGGCTTGACCCCGGCTGTGGTGAGGAGTCCTTGGCGAAAGTCCAGCGCCGTGGAGGGGTCAAAGAGGAAGTTGCCGCTGATCTCCAGGCCCAGGAGTTCGTCGGGGAGGTCTGCGGGATTGAGCGGTGCCTCGGGGCGTTGCAGCAGCAGGCGCCGCCGCTCGGCCCCCGGATGGCCCCCTTCGCTCTGCACCGTGAGTTCGACCAGGGTGGCCAGGCGTGCTTCGGCCTCTTCGCGCACGGCACCATCGATAAAGCCGCTCCAGCAGGGCGTCCAGCTGCGCAGGGCCTGCTCCGCCGTATCCAGAATCGCCTCGAGGGCCTCTCGATGGCGGCTTCCCTCCACTAGCTCCTGGCGCGGCAGCATGGCTTAGTCGTTGAGCCGGACGACGGCCTTGGGTTTGGCCTGTTGCAGGGTGGTCCAGGGCATCTCGATGCCGTTCGGCGCTTCGATCAGTAACAGCCAGTTCCCCTCCTCGAGGCGGTTGCGCAGGCTGCGGATGCGGTCGTCCTCCTCGGAGGTCACGCTGGCGGCAGCGGCAAAACTGCCCATCCAGCCCGAACCGAGGCCGAGCAGGGCTCCCACCAGGTGCTGGCTCCATTCACCGAAGAAGGCGAAGGTGTCGAGATCGGTGATGTAGGTGAAGGTGAGCCCGGCGAAGAAGCCAAAGGGAATCAGCCAGCGGGCCATGCTGCGCTGCCGGTTGCGGCGGCCAACGGCGGGATTGAGGCGTTCGAGATCGTTAATCGAGGTTTCGCCCTCGCCGACGGCCACCACTTGGGCCATGGGGGGCACCTGCTCGCCAAGGCGGTCGCGCAGTTGATGCAGCCGTTTGCGATCCCCCAGCACCACCACCACGCTTGCACCCACGCCCTTGAACCTCCCTTGGGTTGAAAATCAATTGAAGACCAATTGAAGTCGAACTGGATTTCGACCGGTCACTACACTGCACCCCCGGCTCACCCACCACCCGTCGGGCATGACAAAGGTTCTGGTTTCCGACCCCATTGACCAGGCGGGGATCGACATCCTCTCGCAGGTGGCTCAGGTCGATGTCCGCCCTGGACTCCCTCCTGCGGAGCTGAAGCAGATCATCGGCGAGTACGACGCCCTGATGATTCGTTCAGGCACCCAGGTGACCGCCGAGATCATCGAATCGGCCGACAAACTGCGCATCATTGGCCGCGCCGGCGTGGGGGTCGACAACGTCGATGTGCCCGCGGCGACCAAGCGGGGCGTGATCGTGGTGAATTCCCCTGAGGGCAACACCATTGCGGCTGCAGAGCATGCCCTGGCCCTGATGCTCTCCTTGTCGCGCCATGTGCCCCATGCCCACGCGAGCACCATGGCCGGCGGCTGGGACCGCAAGAAATATGTGGGCAACGAGCTCTACAAGAAGAAACTTGGGGTGGTAGGGCTCGGCAAGATCGGCTCCCACGTGGCCCGGGTGGCCAAGGCCATGGGCATGGATGTGATGGCCTACGACCCGTTTGTGTCGGCGGAGCGGGCCCAGCAAATGCAGGTGCGGCTGATGCCGCTGCCGGCCCTGTTTGCCGAAGCCGACTACGTCAGCCTGCACCTGCCCCGCACTCCCGATACCGAAAACCTGGTCAATGCGGAGCTGCTGAAAACGATGAAGCCCACGGCCCGCATCGTCAATTGCGCCCGCGGCGGAATCATTGATGAGGCGGCGATCGCCGAAGCCGTTCAAAACGGGGTGATCGGCGGCGCGGCCCTCGATGTGTACGCCAATGAGCCCCTGGAGGCCACATCCCCCCTGCGGTCGGTTCCGGAGCGCCTGATCCTCACGCCCCACCTGGGAGCGTCCACGGAAGAGGCCCAGGAAAACGTGGCCATCGACGTGGCTGAGCAAATCCGGGATGTGCTCTTGGGCCTGCCTGCTCGCAGCGCCGTCAACATCCCTGGCCTCACCCCCGAGGTGATGGAGCAGCTCAAGCCCCATCTCCAACTTGCCGAAACCCTGGGCCAGCTGATCAGCCAGTTGGCTGGTGGCAGCGTGGAAGAGCTGGAGGTGCGGCTGCAAGGTGAGTTTGCGAACCACCCCTCCCAGCCCCTGGTGATTGCCGCCCTCAAGGGCCTGCTCTCCACGGCCCTCGGCGACAGCATCAACTACGTCAATGCGGGCCTCGAGGCCAAGGCCCGGGGCATCCACGTGGTGGAGGTCAAGGACGACGCCAGCCGCGACTTCGCCGGGGGCTCCCTGCAGCTGAGCAGCAAGGGTGCCAATGGCCAGCACAGCGTCACCGGAGCGGTGTTCGCCGATGGGGAACTGCGCATCACCACCATCGACGAATTCCCCGTCAATGTGGCGCCAAGCCGCCACATGCTGATTGCCCGGCACCGCGACATGCCCGGCATCATTGGCCATCTCGGCTCCGTGCTGGGCGAGCACAACGTCAACATCGCTTCGATGCAGGTGGGCCGCCGGATTGTGCGGGGCGATGCTGTGATGGTGGTGAGCCTCGATGACCCCATCCCAGCCAGCCTGTTGGCCACCATCAACGCCATCAATGGCATCCAGCAAGCCCACACGGTGACCTTCTGATGGCCCTGGCCTGGTGGCGGCTGGAGCTGGCGGCCTTACCAGAACTGGAGGAATCCCTGGTCTGGAAGCTGGATGTGCTGGGCATCCCCCGGGTTGCCCTCCAGCACCGGCCAGAGGCCCCGGATCAGCGCCAGTTGATCGCCTGGTTGCCCGAGATCGATTGGCCCGCTGACCAGCGCCAGCAATTGGAGCAGGCCCTGGCAGGCCTGGCCGATCCCTTCGGCCTAGCCCTGCCGCCCATCACCTGGACCTACCAGGCCGATGAGGATTGGAGCCTCACCTGGAAACAGCACTGGCAGGCCGACCCCGTGGGCGCTCGGCTGCTGATCCTGCCGGCCTGGCTGGAGTGCCCTGAAGAGCATGCCGATCGCCTGGTGATTGCCATGGATCCGGGCAGTGCCTTTGGCACCGGCAGTCACCCCACCACGCGGCTCTGCCTCGAAGCCATCGAGACCATGGCGTTAGCCGGGCTGCGGGTGGCGGATTTGGGCTGCGGCAGCGGCGTGTTGGGCCTGGGTGCCCTGAAATTGGGGGCCGCCAGCGTCTGCGCCGCTGATACCGATTCCCTGGCCGTGCGGGCCACCACAGACAACGCAGCCCTCAATGGGCTCTCAGGGGCTGTGGCGGTGCGCCTGGGCTCCGTAGAGGCCTTGGCGGAGCTCCTCGATGGCCAACCCGCCGACCTGTTGCTGTGCAACATCCTGGCGCCGGTGATTGAGGCCCTGTGCCCGGCCTTTACCCAGGTGCTGGCCGCCGGTGGGGTGGGGCTGCTGAGTGGCCTCCTGGTGGACCAGGCGCCGTCGCTGCAGCGGGTGCTGGCGGCCGAGGGCTGGCATGGGGAGCTCACCGGCCAGCAGAGCCAGTGGGGATTGATGACCATCAAGCGCGCCGTTGTGTCATAAGGCACGCTGATGCGTGTCCTGGTTTTGATTGGCCTTCCCGCGGCCTGGCCCAAAAAACCACTGGAAAGGCCGCTGGGGGAAGTATGAATGGCGAGTCCTACAGGCCCGGCCCTCCGGATGCCTGTGAGCTCCAATCTTTTCCATGGCTTCCTACAAGGTCACCCTCATCAGCGAGAGCGAAGGCCTCAACAAGACCATCGAGGTGCCTGATGACCAGTACATCCTCGACGCAGCTGAAGAGCAGGGCATTGACCTGCCCTACTCCTGCCGCGCTGGCGCTTGCTCCACCTGCGCCGGCAAGCTGACCGCTGGCACCGTTGACCAAAGCGACCAAAGCTTCCTCGACGACGACCAGATCGAAGCTGGCTTCGTGCTCACCTGCGTGGCCTACCCCACCAGCGACTGCACCATCAAGACCCACGCCGAAGAAGAGCTCTATTGAGCAACTGGCTGGATCGTTCTTGATCAGCCGTTCCTTCTCTGCCACCCTTCGGGGTGGCTTTTTCATGGCTTCTTCGGTGTCACCAGTCCAGGCCCAAACCCTTCTGGAGCCCGGTAGCGAGCACACCAGTGCGGGCGGCCAGTTCAGCTATCGCGTGATCGGCCCCTGCTGCCGCCTGTTTGATCGGGAGGAGTTGCCGTGGCCCTGTTGCCGCCTGGCCTGGCGCAGCAAGGAGCCCAGCTGGCGCCGCATTGGCCGCCGCTTCGTGCCCGACCTGGCCTCCCGGCGCTGCCCTAGCTACGCCGTGGAGCTCCTCCAGCCCGGGGCCCGCTCCACCCGCACGGTGATCACCCTGTTCCCTGTGCGGCTGGCCCCCGAGCTGCAGGAGTGGTGGTACAGCAAATTGCCGGCCACCATGGAGCTGGCCCCCATCAAGTCGATGCCGAAATGACTAGTTGGCAAGGCATTCATGCCCCTGATGAGAAAGCAAAGCCAAGCTAGGTCAAGATTTTAGGGCTAAAAATTATTGCTATTAAAGTGATTCTTGGGGGCTAATTCTAGGGAGTTGATGCTAGGAAAACATGGATGGATCTGGTAGGGCTTCCCAGGCTTCCAATTCCTCCGCAAAAGCTCCGTGGCGTTGGATGGCTTGGTCCCACAACAATGACGAGCGGATGTTGATGTCGAGCTTCTGGTCGAAGTTGCTGACTACGATCGACGTTGTAAGCGCGCGTAGCGATGCCAATTGCAGATCGCGGCGAGCATCGGCCAATGGGTAATCACGAACCCCCTGGGAGACCAATTCATCGTGCCAGGTCACCAGCAGTTCGTCTAAGCAACCCCTCCTCTGGGGGATGGGTGTGCTTCCGCCAATCAAGAAGGCAAGATCGATTGCCGCCATGCTGCGGCTCGCCCAGGACCAGTCCAGAATGGTCGCGGCTGGTGATTCGGATGGGCCTCCGAACAGGAGGTTGTCTGCCCGCAGGTCTCCGTGAATCAGGGTCCAGGGGCGTTCGCTAATGGCTGCATTAATGGCTTCACCCTGCTCGACCACCGCCCTACAGATCTTCGAAACCGATTCACCCAGGCGTACCCCATAGTTCTGGAAGAAGGGCTCTACGAGTTCCGTATCGGGCTGGGCAAACCAGAAATTGTGGGCCGGTAGCCAGTCCTGTCCCTCGAGATGGGGATCCATCCAGAATTCCGCATGCAGCGCTGCCATCCGCTGGACTGCGCCAAGGGTTTCCTGCCGAGTCAGGCCGACCACCTGGTCACCTGGACGCAGATGGGTCAGGTCTTCGATTAACAGCCAGCATGGCTGACTTGCATCGCAGGCATAGACGACTGGCTGATGATTGTTAAGTCTCGGTATTAGGTGCTTGTAGACGCCAACTTCTCTCACGTACGAATTGGCTAGGCGGGTGAGCTCGTTGAATTCCTGATTTGTCGTCTCACTCTTGAGTATCACGGTCTCAGGTGCACTGCCCGGCGGATCGCATGTCAGCTGGAGTTTCCAAGTTGTTGACTGGAATCCTCTTGCGGGCCCCATGGGCATGATCTCCATGGCCTGGATGGTTGTGCCGAGCGCCTCACCAATCCAGCCGGTCTCCGGAATTTTGATCTCGACGCCGCTCTGGCTGGCTGTTGCTTCCATCGACGATCTATCCAGTTGGCTGCCAGCAGAACCCTACTGGATTCCCGGACTTTTCCACCCCGGGAGGGAAGCTTCTGCATCGACCCATTGACTGGGCTTGACGGATCTCTTTCCCCAATCAAAAAGGCCACCCCGAGAGGTGACCTGATGGGCCCAAGCAGGGCTGGGTGAGGGATTTGTTGCTTAGAAGTAGATCTTGCCGCCGCCCCACTGCTGGCCTTGAACCTTGGGGGAAACCAGGATGTAGGCAGCCATCAGCCGCAGGTCGTCATCGTCGAGATCGCGCATCTTCACGTAGATGTCGCTGCTGCGCAGGCTGGGGTGAACGTCCGCAATCGAATATTCGCCGTCGTAGGAAGTGGGGTCCTTCATGTAGTCGACGAGGGCCTCGATGTTGTCGCGAGGCGGGGTGGCCAGGGCCAGGGTCTCGGGATCGAGACCCACGTTTTGGTTGGTCTTGGTGATGCCGCCGGCGTGGCATTCGCCGCAGCTGAGGTTGAACACCTTGCGACCGGCCTTGATCTCCTGTTCGTTGAAGGTCACCACGGTGCCATCAGGGGTGGCAGGCACGGTGAGCTGATCAGCGCTCCATTGGGCTGCCATCGCTGGGGAGGCAACGCAAACGAGCAGCGCCATCGGCAGAACCAACAGGGCTCGCACCACGTTGCGGGCAGCTCTGCTTAGGGCAGCCAAAGAGAAGGAGGAGGCCATTCGGAGAAGCCAGAGGATTGGCGGATCAACCGCATCGAAGACCTTGTATCACGGCAAAAGGGCCCTCTGGCGCGGAATCACGTGAACTGTTGCAGGGCCAGGGGGCTTGGGCCTTGGGGTTTAGGCGGTGGCGGCGACCTCGATGCTGAGGAAATCCTTGGCGACCAGGGTGTTGGGGAAGATTGCCTGGGCCTCAGCAAGCAGGTCGTCCGGGGTCATCGGATTGCCTGGCATGTAACGGGGACTGAGGTGGGTGAGGGCCAGTTGCTTCACCCCCGCTTCCAGGGCTGTTTGGGCCGCCATGGTGCTCGTGGAGTGCTGGCGCTGGTAGGCCATCTCCGCCTCCCCGTGGGAAAAGGTGGACTCGTGAATCAGCAGATCGGCTCCCCGGGCCAGGTCAACCGCCGCTTCACAAAACACGGTGTCGGTGCAGTACACAACGCTGCTACCGGGGCGTTCCGGTCCGCAGAGGGCTGCGCCATTGATCACCCGTCCGTCCTCCAGGGTGACGGTGCGGCCGGCCTTGAGGTCGGCGTAGATCGGCCCCGGCGGGATTCCCTGGGCCCTGGCCTGCTCCACGTCAAAGCGGCCTGCCCGGGGCTTTTGATCCACCCGGTAGGCAAAGGCCGGAATCCGATGGATGAGGGGCGTGCAACGCACGGTGAAGTCGGGGTCGTCCAGCAGGAGAGCCCCCGTGCTTGCCGCCTCCCGCACCCGATGGGTCCGCAGCGGGTAGCCGATCCGGGTCGACGACGTGCGCAGGATCCCCTCCAGAAAATCCCGCAGGGGGTCGGGTCCATAGAGATCGATGCCCTCGCAGGTGCCAGCCATGCCCAGGCTGGCCAGCAGGCCAGGCAGCCCAAACACGTGGTCACCGTGCATGTGGGTAATAAAGATCCTGCTGAGCTGGGAGACCCGCAGCTCGCTCCTCAGGAATTGGTGCTGGGTGGCTTCGCCGCAGTCGAACAGCCACAGCTCGGACCGTTGCGGCAACCTCAGGGCTACGGACGAGACATTGCGGCCGCGGGTGGGAACCCCGGAGCTGGTTCCTAAAAAGGTGACCTGCACGGGCCCGGTGGCTTTGGAGCATGGTGCCACGCGGAGCTGGCACTCCCCTGGGGCAGCCGGCAGAATGGACCTTCTGGCAGGAGTGGCGGCGGCCGTGGTGCCCTATTTCCGCAATTGGCTGCCCGGCCCCGGCCGTTGGACAGCGCTGGCCTCGGGCTCGCTGGTTGTGGCGGCTTTGGCCCCCCAGGCACTCCTGGCTCAAGCAGTGGTCGCCCAGGCAGTGATTGCCCAGGCAGTAGTCGCCCAGCAGAGCGAGCCCCAGGTGCGGGTGCTGCTGGCGGAAAGCCCCACCCTGACGGTGGCGGCGACCGACCACCCCTTGGCCCTGCGCGGTTTGGCCGAGGCCCCCGGAGGCCAGGTGATTGTGGCGGCGGGCGACGCCGTGACGCTCACCCTGGTGGGCGGAGCCATTGCGGTGCAGCGGAATGCCCAGGCCCCTGGAGACCAAGCCAGTGGGTCAGCGCAAGTCATGGGATCGGGCCAAGCCGTGTGGCTGGAACCGCTGGCCAGCGGTCTTGCCTTGGGAAATAGCAAGCCCGCGGGGGATTTTCAGCTGAAGCAACGCAATTACCGGGGCCGTTTGCTGGTGGCGGTCAACGGATCCGCCTTGCAGGCCATTAATTACGTGGATCTTGAGAGCTATCTGCCCAGCGTGGTGGGCAGCGAAATGCCCGCCAGCTGGCCCCAGGCGGCCCTTCGGGCCCAGGCCGTGGCCGCCCGCACCTATGCCCTGCGCCAGCGATCGGCCAGCAAACCGTTTGACGTCAGTGCCACCGTCGCGAGCCAGGTGTACAAGGGCGTGGAGGCCGAAACGCCCTCCACCCGCGAAGCGGTGGCGAGCACCCGGGGCGAGGTGCTGATGTACGGCGGCAGCCTGGTGAATGCGGTGTTCCACAGCAGCAGCGGCGGCAGCACCGAAAACAGCGGCGATTTGTGGACCCAGCAGCTGCCCTATCTGGTGAGCGTGCCAGACGTCGACCAGGCCAGCCCCGTGTCCCGCTGGCAGCAACGCCTCGAACCCCTCGCCTTGACAAGGGCGTTTGG